>NZ_JAUSUQ010000004.1 GCF_030814135.1 Caldalkalibacillus uzonensis
CAACTTGTTTCTGCGAAACGGTCCAGTAATGGTATAGTCACTGAACTTTAGATACAAGTTGGTCATGAGGAAATGACTCTCCCTGGTGAGATCCTCGCTCTTGTAATTCCAGGATACCGGGGCGATTGTTGGTGATGCTAAACCGGCTGAGGGGCCGTTTCTCCTCGTCCCGGGTCAGACAGCAAACCACGTTGCTTTCGCTGCCTACATCGATTCCGACAAACAAGGGGGAAGTCATATCGATCACCTCCTTCGCATGAAGATCACAGTGCCTACGATCCTGGGATGTCCCTGGGAAACCCATGAACGACTGCCTTACGAGCTATTGGAATACACCAGGGATCATCGGTGCACGTGCCTCCCTCTGCTTCGAGGAGGGATGATCGGCTGGGAAACAGTCAGCGTGTAGGTCTATATCATGGGGCCAGGGGAACACGCTTTTTTCGGAAGACACCCTATAAAGGGGCAACAGGGGGAAATCGGAACATTCCCTTGGTAGACACCTAAGGCTATTTTCCCAAAGACAGCCCAAGATCGTAAACACCGAAATGAACTGCATAATGACTAGCGCGCTTACGCTTGCTTTCTTCTCATTCGCGTTCGCTTGCTTCGCAAGCAAACGCTCATTACGAAGCTATGTTCTCCATCACCAAAACGAATCTTTATTCAATTTTCAAGGAACAGTTTTAGGTTTCAAAGACCTTCAAATGAAGGCTAAAACATAATATACAAGGGGAATAGATATGAATAAGATATTACTTACCATATCTGCAGGAATGTGGGACGGTATTCAACATCGTCCCCATCATTTTGCTAGAAGAGCAGCACTGAATAATTGGACTGTTCTGTATGTAGAACCACCAGCTACTTTAATCTCTCCCCTCAAAAATAGGACAACGATTGAACGATGGAAATATTGGCGTGAAGGGCTACGGAAAGAAACCGAATCTTTATATCTCCTTTCTTTACCTCCCATTTTTCCGTTTGGAAATATGAATCGAACAATCAATCGTATCAATCAAAGAATAATGGCAAAAACAATAACAAAAGCATTGCAATCGTTCTCTAATAGCAAAGTTACCTTATACACTTTCTTACCTAACACTGTGGACATGCTTCCCTATCTAAATGTTGAAGCAGTCATTTACGATTGTGTGGATGATCATGGTTCTTTTTCAGGTTTTGTCGATAAAAAAATAGTTTTAGAAATGGAAAAAGATTTAATGAGGCAAGCTGACATATGTTTTGCCACATCACACAAGTTGTATAGTGACAGAAAAGCCTGGAATCCAAACTTTTATCTAATTCCTAACGGAACTGATCATGATTTTTTTGCAAAAACTGCATCTATTACCGAAGAAGAGATTCCTGCTGATGTGGCTGATTTATCTCATCCCACCATTGGTTTTATTGGGGGAATTAGTGATTGGGTTGACCTGTCCTTAGTTAAACAGGTTGCCGACAGCCGCCCTGATTGCAATTTTATCTTTATAGGACCAATAGCAACAGATATTAGTCTCTTGGAAGCCTTATCAAATGTACATTTTATTGGACCCAGGAGATACGAACACTTACCCTATTACTTGCGTAAATTTGATATCTGCTGGATCCCCTTTAAAATCAACGAACTGACAAAGAGTGTTAATCCAATAAAACTGTATGAATATATGTCATCAGGCAAACCTGTTATCTCAACACCACTTCCGGAAGTGAAACATTTTGAAGGACTTATTGAAATAGCCAAGGATAAACAGGAAACCATAGTCTCAATTGACAGAATTCTTGACTCAAACATAAACGATGTAAACAGAGAAAAACGCCAAAAGGTAGGTCAGGATAATTCTTGGGATAGTCGCTGGCAATATGCTGAGCATTTGATACAATCATTACAAAAGTAGAGGGAAAGTCATATGGTTAACCAAGCATCAAGTGTATCTCCACTAAGAAAAATATTTGGGGCCACAGTTTTGATTATGGGTGTTACTGTATTCAGCCGTTTAATGGGGTTTATTCGGGAATTGTTTATGGCGGCAAAATATGGTACAAGCATGGAAGCAGACGCTTTTGTGGCAGCCTTTACTATACCAACACTTTTATTAACAATTATAGGTGGTGCCTTGTCAGCCACTTTAATTCCACTCATAATAAAATTAAAAACTGAAAATCATTTGGTCAGAATTGAGAAGTTATTAGGCAGTGTATTTGTATTTATCTGCTTTTCATTAACATCCATAGCGATTTCTCTCTATTTTCTTATGGATGAATTTGTCAAGATATATGTCAGCGGTTTTTCCCCAGAAGGGCTAACATTAACGGCAGAGATGCTAATCATTATTTTACCTGCCTTTGTGTTAATCGGCCTTATTGGTTTTTTGTCCGCAATTCTAAATGCATCACAACATTATCTGGCCCCTGCAATGGGTTCTCTTTTTTATAACGGTGGAATCATTATCGGGTTGGTGTATTTTTCTTCACAATTTGGGGTCCAAAGCTTAATGGTGGGAATGGCTGTTGGGATAAGCGTCCATTTTTTAATTTTAATAGTAGTGAACATATACAAAAAAAATTACTTTAAGCCACATTTGACCATTAACCAGGACTTAAAACAATTTGCGAGACTTATATTTCCTATTTTTTTGAGCATGGCTGCTTTTCAAGTCAATTTTATTGTTGACAGAATGATGGGATCAACACTTGATGAAGGAAGTTTAGCCGCTTTAAATTATGCCCAGCGTGTTACTCAGCTACCCCAAAGCATTTTTGTGGGGGCATTAGTCCTACCCTTATTACCTGTAGTAGCTGAACAAATATCAAAACATGATATGGAAAGTACAAATAGATTATTATTGCAATGCTACCGACTTATCGCCATTGTTCTTTTTCCAATCATGGCTGTTTTGATTATTTTACCTGAACCAATTATTTCCATCTTGTTTCAAAGAGGGCAATTTGACATACAATCTGTTCACCTTACCAGCACCGCACTAGTATTTTACAGTTTGACGCTGTTTTCTTTCGCTATGCGGGATATTATGACAAGAACATTTTATGCTCTGCATGACACTTGGACCCCTGTAGTAAATAATCTTATTCTTGTTGCTTTAAATATCGGATTCATGTTGATTCTGGTCCCACGCTATGGCATTATTGGAATTGCTGGGTCGACTTCACTAGCTGCTTTTATTGCATATATTCGATTAAGGTTTATACTTAACAAAAAGCTAAGTATGCAAAATTATGGAAGACAACAGACAAATGCATGGCGTCAAATTATATTAAATGTCATTATATTTTCAGCTGTTGTGTACAGCTTTTACCACTTGGGAGCACAAATATTGACTAATCCATCAGGATGGCATTTGTGGGTTCGAACATTGTCCAGTTTCATATTAGGATCTGTTGTTTATCTTTTACTCGTGTTTAGATTAAACACTGAAGAGGTTATCTGGCTCAAGGAACGACTACGTCTTACTAAAAGAAAGACACATTAACAAATGATCTATTATTTTGGATGAAAGGACATCAGTCATGTTATTACTGCAGCGATTGTTGTGGATCCTAATCCTATTTCCATGGTTAGACTTTCTATTACGTTATATTTTTCCTGATTCTATCAGTGGCCTGTGGGATGAACTATTTTTATTTGCCATCATAATTGCTCTATGGATATATAAAAAAAATGAAAACAGATTCGTGGTTGTACCCAATTATGTAAAGATACCTTTTTTACTTTATTTCATTTTTTGTGTAAGTTCAATGGTTATTCATGTTGTTCCTCTAGCTGTAGCTATTGACGCCATGAGAGTAATTTATCAGCCTATCCTTTTCGGATTGCTTACTATGTATTTATCTGACAACAAAATGCTACTTCAGCGCTTTTTTCACTGGATGTACATCAGTGCGGGAATTATCGCCTTTTTGGGCATTATTGAGTTTGTTTTTCAAATTGATACATCAAGATGGAACCACCCTAGTGAGCAGTTTCGAGCAGTCTCCATATTCAGTAACCCCAATGCCGTAGCTGCATTTTATAACATGATGCTGGCCATGCTCATTCCTCGGATTTTAATGCATAAACAGAAACGGTGGATATACTCCGGTATTGCTGTGATTCTTTTTATTGCACTGTTATTCACTTTATCAAGAGGAGCTTGGATTGCTTTTTGTATGATGGTTCTATACGTTATTTGGATGTGCAATAAAAAATGGCTATTAAGCATACCAATAGCAACTTTAGTACTCCCTTTTGTTTTACCAAAGAGTATCATCCAACGAATAATGGTACTGTTTGATCCAGAATATTATCAAATGAGTAGCGAGTATGGTCGGATTGCCTTTTGGAAAGAAGCATTAGAAAGAATGATAGATAATCCTTTGTTCGGTGTAGGGGTAGGAATGTTTGGTGATTCAGTACCCTTAAGACATCAAATCCCCTTTGCTACTTGGGTTGATAACCATTACTTAAAAATCGGCGCCGAAATTGGTGTTTTCGGTTTACTAGCTTTTGTAGTTTTTGTCTTTAGTCTGTTTTGGTTACCACATCGCTCAGCAAAACAAGCAAATAATTCCTTTACTAAATCGCTATACATTGGTCTAGCTAGTGTAACTATAGTCATTGCTGTTCAAAACGTAACGGCAAGCATTTGGGAAGCTTTAACTGTTGGCGTATTCTACTATGCGATTGTTGGAATTATCTTTGGCTTAAAATGGCAAGAATACCAAAGTCGAAAGGAGAAAATTTCCAAGTAATGAAAGTACTTCAGGTCATTGGAGGGGCAGAAAAAGGTGGTTCTCGGAATCACCTTATTACTCTTACAAAAAATTTAAACCGTAATGAGCGTATTCAATCTGAAATTGTATGTTTTATTAATGGGCCGATTATGGAGGATGCTCAAAAATATAAAATCCCCTGTTACTATTTGCCTATGAATAGTATTATAGATATGCGTGCAATCTTTTCGTTAAGAAGACTAATAACTAAATTAAAACCTGATATCATTCATACACATGGTGTTCGTGGAAATTTTATTGGCAGACTTGCTGCATATAACTTAGAAATACCGGTTGTTACTACTGTTCACAGTTCTATTTATTATGATTATTCAACATTGCTGAAAAAATGGTTTTATCATCGAATTGAGCAATGGACTAGGCCTTTAACTGACCAGTTTATTACTGTGTCAAAATCATTAAAACATGAATTAATAAATGATGGTGTAGCCCCAAATAAAGTATCAGTGGTATATAACGGTATTTCAGATGATTTGCTTAATAGTGACAAGAAAAGGGATATAAGAAAAGAGTTAAATATCCCTGCGCATCTCCCCCTTTTAATTACAGTCGGCCGACTGGAGCCTGTAAAAAATCAAAAGCTGTTTATTCACATCGTTAAGAGGCTTCAAGAAATGGATGTAAAAGTGTCAGCTATTATTGCAGGGGATGGACCCTTAAAAACTGATTTGCAAAATGAGGTTACTAAACTGGGACTGGATAAACAAATTCATTTCCTTGGCTTCCGAAACGATATTCAAAATCTATTAGAACAAGCAGATATTTTCCTTCTTACTTCAAGAATGGAAGGATTACCAATTACGTTATTAGAAGCGATGGCTGCACAAACACCCGTAGTGGTTTCTGCTGTAGGAGGAATCCCTGAGGTCGTAGAACTGGCTAATAATGGTGAGACAGTACCCAATAGTGATATTCCTATGTATTGTGAAAAAATCATCGATCTCATTTCAAATAATAATAAAAGAAAATTATTAGGTGAAAATGGTTATTTTGCCTTTAAAAAGTATTTCACAGAAAATACTTTTGTAACTAATACTCTCAATGTTTATCATCAAATTTTAAAAAGCACACAAAAAGCATATAAGGAGCGCATTAAATAGCATGGATAAACAGATTATGGTTGCAGGATATTACGGAGCTGATAATTTAGGTGATGAAGCAATCTTAACTGGAATCATTGATTCATTATCTCAAAATGGGTTTAATAATGTTACTGTATTAAGTAAAAGTCCCCAAAAAACAGAGCAAATGCATAATGTCAAAAGCATCTATATCGGAAGAAAGTTTAAAGGGTTAAATAACATTTATCGCTCTCTTAAATCCACAGATTTATTTATTCTCGGCGGTGGCGGTCTATTACAAGATTACACTAAAAGGGTTGTACCTTTTTGGCTAAGCCGAGTTATACTAGCTCTAAAAGCAGGAACACCGATTATGTACTATGCTCAGGGCATAGGACCTTTACAAACTCAATTTTCACGTTGGCTGGTTAAAAAGATCTCAAATAAAGTTAATTATATTACAGTAAGAGATTCAAATTCACTTCATTTACTCCAAACTATAGGAATAGATAAAACAAAGATTGAACTTACTGCAGACCCGGCATTAGGCATTGAGATCCACTCTGATGGAAATTATCTCTTAAGAAATGAAGGTATCCCAATTAATTGTCACAAGAATTTTGTCGGCGTTGGATTAAGGCCATGGTATAACGACTATAAATACTTGCCTGTACTGCAAGTGGCGTTATCGTACTTGCAACAGAAATATGACTTAAATTATATCTTTTTTCCATTTCAAAAACAAGTTGATGAAAAAATATGTAAACGGATGATAGGACGCCTTGATCCCAATAAAAGTTTTATCATCAAGGGGCATTATACACCAGAACAAATCGCTGCCATGATTAGTCAAACTAATGGAGTAATTGCCATGAGACTCCACGCTTTAATTTTAAGTGCCATTTCATTTACACCTTGTTTTGGATTAGTATATGACCCCAAGGTGTATCATTTTATGTCACAACTGGACTTGCATAAACATACCTTCGATATAACAGCTGACCTTACAAATGAAGAAAAATTAACATCTTCATTAGAGACCTGGTGGGAAACCAAGCAATATGTAAAGACCCAATTGGAGGTAAACATACCAATATTACAAAAAAGAAATATGCGCAATGTTGAAATTGTAAAAGAATTGCTATCAACTTTTTAATTGTGAGGGATTATGATGTCTAGAAAGCCAAAACGAATTCACGTTTTAGGTTTTCCTATAGATAATCTTAACATTGATCAAACCCTTAAGCTTATTATTAAAGAATGCGAAAATAAAAACAAGCATTTTATTGTGGCTCAAAATCCAGAAAAGATTATTGCTGGCTTGAAAGACAATGAACTTGCAATAATTCTTAAACATAAAGCAACCTTATTAATACCTGATGGTTTTGGTTTAATAATCGCTGCTATAATCTTAGGAGAAAGCAGATTATCACGGGTAACAGGAATACAATTATTTGAGAAGCTTTTGGATTATGCCAATGAAGAGGGAAAGAGAGTATTTTTTTTCGGAGGTAAACCAGAGGTCAATCACCGTTTGATTAAAGTAGTTTCCCAAAGGTACCCTAATTTAATTATTGCAGGACATCAACATGGATATGAGAAAGACCATGGTATGATTTTGAGTAAAATAAATGAAGTAAAACCAGATTTTTTATTCGTAGCATTAGGTTCGCCACGACAGGAGAAATGGATAGCCAAGTATTTTGATAATTTACCTGTTTATGTAGCAATGGGAGTAGGAGGATCATTTGACGTTCTTACAGGATATGTAAAACGTGCTCCCAAATGGATGCAGAAAATTGGACTGGAATGGTTATACAGACTTTATAAACAACCGTCAAGGTATAGGAGAATGTTAAGGTTACCGCTTTTTTTATGGAGAGTTATTAGGTATAAATTCACAAGATCAATTTAATAAAAAGACTAACCCTCCTCGGTAATTATATTTTTTACCAACAGGAGGGCTTTTCGTAATTAATGATCAATTAGAGAAAAACATATTTGCTTATCACAATTATACATCGACAGCGGGGAGCCTAATTCAATGTAATGATATCCTGCTGATTCTAATTGACCTTTATTTAAAATATGTCTGGTATCAAACACAACCTGCCGTCTCATAAGCCCTTTGATCATTTTAAAGTCTATCTCTTTAAAAATATGATGGTCAGTTAAAATAACCAATAAATCAGATCCCTTAGCAACTTCTTTTACATCATTCACTTTACCTTCAATATGTTGGTTAATATATGGGTCATAGATCTTAAGCTGGAACCCTTTTTTTCTTAACAGTTCAATAACTTTTAAAGATGGGCTTTCACGAATATCGTTAACATTACCTTTAAAGGCAAGTCCAAGCAAAGATATAATCGGTTTTTCTATGTCCTTTACATACTTTTCAATAACGTTAGCTACATGGAACGGGGTTGAATCGTTGATCTTTCGTGCCAATGAGATTAACTTTGATTCTTCTGGAGCATGTTCAATAACAAACCATGGGTCAACCGCTATACAATGTCCTCCAACTCCTGGACCAGGCATATGAAGATTAACTCTTGGATGCTGATTAGCCAGCTCGATTGCTTCCCACACATTAAACCCTACCCTTTCTGCAATACGAGCAAACTCATTAGCCAAAGCAATATTTACGTCACGATAAATATTTTCCATTAATTTTACCATCTCTGCGGTCGTTGCATCAGTTATATGAATTTTTCCTGTTACAAATATTTGATAAAGCTCAGCTGTGAGCTGACTTGATTTCTCATTAATTCCCCCGACGATTCTATCGTTTAATATAAGTTCTTCTATTATCCTACCTGGAAGAACTCTTTCAGGAGAATGTGATACAAATAACTCATCCCCTATAGATAATCCTGATTTTTTTAAAATAGGGATCATAATGTGCTCTACTGTACGTGGTGGTACTGTTGACTCTAAAATTACAAGATTACCTTTTTCGAGATTAGGTACAATCATCTCCGTCGCAGTCTTAACATAATTGAGATTTGCTGTTTTATCTTTATTAATCGGGGTGGGTACAGCAATTATAAAGGCGTCTGCCTTAACTGGCTCTGTCGAAAAAGTCAACCTTCCCGTTTCTATTACTTCAATTAACATTTCTTTTAAACCATGTTCTTCAATGTGCAGTTCTTTATTTTTCAATTTGTTAATAACAGAGGGGTTTATATCCACTCCGTGTACATTAAACCCATGTTTGGCGAAGATTACAGCCGTAGGTAAGCCAATATATCCTAGACCCATGACACACAGCTTTTTCACTACAAATCAGCTCCCAGATGATCTCATTTATTGATTAAACTTTTTCTCACAAATAACATTACAATACTTGGACCTTAACTATCATGATACCTTTTTAGGGTTTGAAGAGTCTAGTCCAAAAACTGTAAAACACCTATTGTTTAGAAACTATTGTCTTTTTCATTAGTAATTAACAGCATGTAGACATATAATAAACTTCTTCTGCAATCAGAAGAAGTTTAACTCTGTATTGCCCATAGACGATCAGTGTAATTGTTGATCAAAGGTAGAATGGTATTGAACATTTTCAGTTAGACCTAAAAGCCTTCTCATTTCTTGCTGTACACGCCTCTGTTCCTCTTCAGACACTATTACATACGAGATCCCATCAATTCTTTCTCCTTCGCCATTTACTGTCATAGACTTCACATTATCACCGGTAATATTTGAAAACTGTTGAATCAGCTTGATCAATTGAGAGAAAGGAATGTCAGTCCGAACGTTTTCACCTATAATACTTAGAATCTGATTTGCATTTCCAACAGTCCTCAAGTTTAAAGTCTGATCCAGGAGAGCACGCACCATTTGCTGCTGCCTTCTCATACGCCCAAAATCACCTTCCGCATCTCTTCTGAACCTGACATAGAACAATGCTTCTTCACCATTTAAAAACTGCTCACCTTGCCGAATGTCAATGGTGACCCTAGAGTTTTGATGAAACATATCCCGTTCAGCATCAATTTTAACGCCGCCTATTAAATCTACAAAGTCCCTAAAGGCATCAAAGTTAAGTGCGACGTAATAGTCAATGGGTACAGCAACAAAATGTTCAATTGTTTTTATGGCCGTATTTATACCAAAAGCGTAAGCATGATTAATTTTGTCATATCGCCCTTGAGTAGGAAAATAAGTATACGTATCTCTAGGGATGGACAACAAATTGATTTGATCCTGATTAGGATCAATAACAGCCAGCATAATGACATCGGAACGCCCCTCCAGGCGTCCACCTTCATTGTCAACACCCAACAACAGGAGGGTAAAGGGTTCGGTCATAGCTGGTTTTTCTTTTTTTTCACTGTCTGCTTCATCATCCCGTTCTTCATGAATCTGATTCCAAACTTGCTGGGCTTGGGTACCAAAATAAACCACACTGCCAGTTACTGCTACCAAAGCGGTCAAGAGAATGATGAGTAGAAACATTTTTAAACGAGACACTCAAAAAGTCCCTCCCTAGGGTAGTATTTCCGTGTTAGAAAACAGAAGATATAAGCTAATCAAGTTTATTTTTGAAATACTGCAAAGTTTCCTTGATCCCAGATCGTAGTGACGTCTGGGGGGTCCAGCCCAAAGCATTCTCGGCTTTGCTGTTAGATAAACAACTTCTGTAGATGTCCCCTTTTCTAAAGGGCAAATAGGTTGGCTCGATTTGTTTTCCTATCAATTCATACATTGTAGACAATATTTCCTTAAGGCTGGTTTCACTTGCGGTACTTAAATTAAAAATTCCCTCACTCTCATTTTGTAACACATTTACTATACCGGCCGCAACATCTTTTACGAATATAAAATCTCGGGTTTGTGTTCCGTCTCCATAAATAATGGGGGATTGGTTAGTTAAGAGTCTCTCTGCAAACTTTGTAATAACTCCAGATTCAGCTGCGTTGGCCTGCCGGGGACCGTAGACATTGGAAAAACGGAGTATGGTGTATACAAATCCATATAAGCCAGCATAAAGCTGTATATACCTTTCAGCAGTTAATTTAGACAATGCGTATGGTGATAGCGGATGATGCGGAGCTTCCTCAGTGATTGGAAGTTGTTCTTGATCACCATATACTGCGGCTGTAGATGAGAAAATAACATGCTTTACTTCATATGCTTTACACAAGTCCAACAGGTTAATGGTTCCCATCACATTAACCTGCGCATCCCCTTTCCTGTCCTCCAGGGACACCCCCACATGGCTTTGCGCGGCTAGATGAATCACAACCTCAGGCCGATGCTTATCAAAAACCGTTTCTAAATCAGGAGAAACAATATCCAAGGTATAAAAAGCAGTATCCTCAGAAATATTCTCAAGCTTACCGGACGAGAGGTTGTCCACCACCACAGCGTTATAGTTTTTTTCTTGTAACTGATCAACAACATGGGAGCCCACAAAACCCGCTCCTCCTGTAACCAAGACTGTGCTCATCGTACCACACTTTCTATTGAGTTCTATAGAGAGATGTCTTCCTTTTGCTTATAGTTAATATGTCTAGTTTCAAGCTGTTCTCCCTCGGATTTTGTTTTATCTAAAAGTACAATAATAGTACGTAACAAAATAATTAAATCCAGCCATAAAGAATAGTTTCTTATATAATAAAGATCATATCTTAACTTATCTTCGACATCGGTTGTATATTTGCCCATAATTTGAGCAAAACCAGTAATTCCAGGTTTAACTGTACTGCGGTAGGAGTAATTGTTATACTTTCGAGACAGTTCTTTGGTGAATACAGGACGTTCAGGTCTGGGCCCTACAATGGACATATCTCCTTTTAAAACATTGTACAACTGGGGAAGTTCATCCAACCGCATGGCCCGGATCACTTTACCTACTTTTGTAATCCGTTCATCATTTTTGGCTGCTAATGTTGGACCAGTTTTATCCTCTGCTCCCTCGATCATGGAGCGGAATTTATAAACCGTGAACTCTTTGTTATGAAGCCCTATCCGCCTCTGTTTATAGATAATGCTCCCCTTAGGGTCCTCTAATTTGATCAGAATGGCGACCAAAAATAGCAAAGGTGACAATAAAACGATCAGCACAGTTGATAAGACAATATCAAATATTCTTTTGATCAGCTGCTGATCCCATGTTAAACCAAAGGGTTGAACAGACATAACCATAGTATCATCCAATGAGGTGATTGTTGCCCTTGTCATTAACAGCTCATACAACGTGGGAATCACATACACAATTTTATCTGCTTCAATTGTGTGATAAATGATCTCTGACTTTTTCTCTTTGGAAATACTGGGACATATAAACACATAGTCAACATTCTTTAACAGGTCATCAATTTTCTCTATAGATGTGTTAGGTTGGACATGCTTTATTTTAGTTGCTCTAAGCAAGGGATGTTTGAGATGTGATATCACTTTTTTGACTTCATCATCCGTACCAACCAACAGAACACTACTCAACTTTCTATTAAAAACCAGGGATCGATAGCTAATTTTCCATAAGATCAACACTAAGATCATAAACAAGCTGGCAATCAAAATAATTGATCTGGGTAAGGCAAATTCACGGAACAGGAAGGATGAGGCCATGGTGAGAAAAGCCATAAAAGTAACAGCTACACATACGCCTGTGACAATATCCCAATTTGTTTTCCGTTCCAATTGGTATAATTCATAAATTGATAAGAAAAACAGACCAATTAAGAGAATCCATGGTAATAGAGCAAGAAATGAATCCCAGTTTCTTTGAGGAATTTCACTGTATCTTAAACTAAAAGAAAGAACATAAGCTAAACCGATTATTACCAGGTCTACCATTAATATAATGAACTTGTGTTTTTTCAGATTATGTAAATACTGATTTCGCATCGGGCATCTCCCCCGAACCTTAAGATTCATAAACATATAGCCACTTCAGACATGGTTTCACAAATTTGTCATTGCACTTGTCAGCTAGTGTGTACTAAATTAAGATTATGTCGAATAAATAAGCCGATGTCAATACATTAATCAATACGCATAAAACGACAATTTTTTGAACGTGCGGGAGTAGATGATGATGTTCACAAAACCCACTTTTTCTTTCCTCCTAGTTGTACGTAATGAAGAAAAATACCTTGAAAACCTGCTAAAATCGGTATTGAATCAAGAATTCCCTTCTTCAAAGTATGAAATTATTATTGTAGATGGTCTTTCATCGGACCGAACACCTGATATTATTGATAAATATATCAAACTATACCCGTCACGGATCCGCTGCTTCCAAAATCCTAAGCAAACTCTTCCATCTGGTTGGAACATAGGGATAAAAAATTCAAACGGAAGATATGTAATACGAGTAGACGGTCATTGTCAAATACCCAAGGATTTCTTAGCTAAAACATATGCTGTTATACAAACAGTCCCTGATGCTGCTTGTGTGGGAGGGATCATTAAAACCAAAGGGAAAGGTTTTTGGGGAAAAGTTAATGCGTATGTCTATTCCCATCCCTTCGGAGTAGGAAATTCAAAGTTCCGGACGTTAAACACTCATTGGGAAGGTTATGTTGATACTGTCCCATACGGGGCTTATCGCCGGGATATATTTGATCAAGTTGGTTACTTTAGGGAAGATCTTCAGCGAAATGAAGACCTTGAAATGCATGCTAGGATTCGTAATCAAGGTGGCAATTTTTATCTTTCCACAACCATCCAGTCAGTCTACTTTGCTCGTGATACGTTATGGGGGCTAATAAAAAAATCGCTTGGTGATGGCAAATGGACTTTTATTGCTGCTCGGAAGAGTGAAGGGGTACTACGTTTACGGCATTACATTCCCTTACTCGCTTTCCTGTCAGGATTAACTTTAGCTATGATGTCTATTCTTAGCCAAACTTTTCTTTTGCTCTTTCTTGGCCTTAGTATGATATACTTTTTACTAGTGGCTGTGTCAGCTATAAAAATCATTAGAGAGCATGGATGGGCTTACTATTTCCCTGCCATGCTGGCCTTTTTCATTTTACATCTTACTCGCGGCTTAGGTTCAATGTTAAGTTTCTTAAGCCCGGAGTATTGGAGGAAATCGTCGAACTGATGAAGGAAAACAAGTATCTTTATCCTATACTTCCATTTGATTCAAAAGAGATACTCGCTCTTAGAGAAAGATGCCAAAAAACACGCAAACACGAAGAAGTATTATCATGGTTTATCCTGCGAAGATTTTCTATTTATATAACATATATGCTTGCCAAAACACGGGTTACTCCCAACCACGTCAGCTGGTGCAGCGTTCTTTTGTTCTTTGCTACCGGCATCTTGGTCGCTGTTGCTACGCCTTGGTCATTTTTAGTAGCTGTGGTAGCCTATTACCTTGCCTATTTATGCGATTGTATTGATGGTGAACTGGCTAGACTAAAGAATGTAACATCAAAAAGAGGCGTATTCCTTGATACGTTAATCCGGGCCATGAGTATCCCAATCGTAACAGGGGTGGGACTTGCTCTCGTCAAACAGACCCTGTTTTTATCCATCAACACTTTAGAGTCTATCATTATCTATGTCACTTCTGCCTTGGCCACGTTAGCCTTACTTGTTCCCCTGTCTTTTCATTTTAGCATTGTAAACAATATTGAAGAAGATCCAGTTAGTAAAATGAGGACAGCTTCAAAAAGGAACGAGTGGATTGCTTTTTTCACTGGGTTACCAGGTTTTTTTACAATATTGCCACTGGCCATGTTGCTACAATACCTGACAACCTTCACCGTTGCGGCCCTCTTTTTGGGTGGCTTTCTGTTGATATTTTTGATCAAGACCCTCATTCGTTTGTATGTCACATACCAAAACATTTAATCAAAAGAAGAGGTGTATAAATATGAAAGTTGTTATCCTAGCTGCAGGTATTGGCAGCCGTCTGTATCCGGAAACCGCTGATAAACCCAAGGCAATGATTAGTATTAAGGATAGACCGCTCATTCATTACCAAGTAGATAGTGTACTTAAAGCAGGATTTAGCTACGAAGATATATACGTGCTAGGTGGTTATCAGTTTGACAAAATTAAGGAATATTTTTCTGGGACAAACATCAACTACATCTATAATGAACACTATGAATCCATGAACAATATTTATTCATTTTTACTTACGAAACAAATTGGAGAAAACATTCTATTGATCAATTCTGATGACTTTTATGATCAGCGAATGATCGCCTTATTATTGGAGGATCCCAACCCTACTGCTATTCTGGTTGACCAACAGAAGACATTAACAGAAGAAGCAATGCGGGTAAAAATAGCGGATAACCGCATTCAATTAATCAATAAAAAAATACCTCTTAGTGAAGCTGATGGAGAGTATATTGGCATTTCTAAGCTAGGGAAAAATGAGTTACAAACGTTATACCAAAAAGCAGAGCAGATGATAGACCAAGGCCAAACAAATGCTTGGTACGAAAATGTATATGAAGCATGTGCTCAGAAAATTGCCATACGTCCAGTGGACACAAAAGGTTATCCATGGATTGAAATTGATGACTTCAATGATTTAGCTGCAGCCAAACAGATTGCCCATGCTATCCTTTAAAACATTTGGGGGAGTTAAATATGTCCAAAAGCATCGATATCCCTGCACACCTCAGGATTGAACGGGGAGCAATTCACCATCTTAGCTCTCCTGATATTTATTCCTGGATAAAAGGACGAAAAATTACCGTCATTACGGGTAACAGTCAAACAAGAACCGTTACCGACAAAGTATTGGAACAGGTTCCCTTTGATCCCTTACTGTACCATATTTTACATTGCCATGATAACTCGCTAGATGTCATTAACCAATTGGAAAGACAATGCCTAGAATCGGGAACCGAAGTGATTATTGGCATTGGTGGAGGAAAAGTATTAGATATAGCCAAGGTAGTTGGTACACGCCTAAAAGCTCCAATTATCCTTTTACCGACAGCCATTTCCAGTGATGCTATATGCTCACCGGTGGCTGTGATTAAACTTAAAGACAAAAAGACAAGTTTGGGTGTTAGCATGCCCAAAGCCGTACTAATTGACCTTGACATTTTGGTATCAAGTCCTAACCGTTTATGCATTGCTGGCTTTGGCGATTTACTTTCAAACAAAACAGCGATTTTTGACTGGAAGCTGGCTCATCAAGCCAATAAGGATACTATGGATACCTTTGCCAGTCTGATGGCAAACAACGCAGTAGAGGCCTTTCTAAATGTCATTAATAATCAATCACTATCCGAAGAAACACTACTACGTGTCTCTGCTGAATCTTTGGTGATGAGTGGTATAGCCATGTCAGTCGCTGGTTCAAGCAGACCATGTAGTGGAGCAGAGCATTTAATCAGCCATGCTTTGGACTACTATTGTGGTGGAAAAGCATTGCATGGAGAACAGGTTGCCTTAGGCGTACTGATTGCTCAATACTTACAAAAGGAGTACGGTAACCAAGAAGATTTAACACCTGCTTTTCAACAATTAGGATTGCCAATGCACTTTAAGGATTTGGGCTATACAAAAGAAGAAATTAAACTGGCCATATCCAAGGCTCCTAACATGCGCAATCGTTATACAATCTTGAATGAGTTTTCCTTAAACGACAAACAACTCAATCAGCTCATTCATGATGTGTTTGAGTTTGGTGAAACAAGCAAAGCCAAAACAGCCTTCGGTTTCACTGGAAGATAGGAAGGATTATCATGTTAGCAAATATACTAAAGTATAAAGAACTACTTTATTTCTTAGTCCATAAAGAAATCCGCGTTCGTTACCGTAACTCTTTATTTGGATTTCTGTGGTCTTTGTTAGAGCCTTTAGGTTTGATGGTCATTTACACCATTGTTTTCTCCATTATCTTACGCTTTGAAGTGGAGAACTACGCCTTATTTGTTCTTTCCGGTTTAATTCCTTGGATGTTTTTAACCCAATCGATTAACCGTGGAACTAAATCTTTAACCAATAATTCTTCATTGATCAGAAAGATATATTTTCCTAGACAAATATTCCCTATTACGATCATATTGGCTAACTTGGTTAACTTTATTCCTGCCCTTTTTCTCGTTTTGGCTTTTGCCGTCATCATGAATGTGAATTTACTGTGGGGTAATTTGTTGCTTCTGCCCTTTATAATACTTATCCATGCACTTTTCGTACTTGCCATCGTCTTACTGTTATCGATTTCCAACGTTTATTATCGGGATACCGAGTTTGTTTTTAATTTAATCTCTAGGGCGTGGATGTACCTGTCACCTATTATTTACCCAGTGTATCTTGTACCAGAGCAGTATTTAAATCTTTACATGTTGAACCCAATGGCAATTATTATTTCAATGTATAGAACTGCTCTCATGGGGCATGAAATGGTACCAATGAGCTATGTACTTTATCTTCTGTTGTTTATATCTATTTTTATCTTGTTCTCGTGGTTTATTTTTAACCGTTTGAACCGGAGAGTAGGGGAAGTGATTTAAATGAATGCAATTGAAGTTCAACATCTGACCAAAAATTTTAGGAAACCTTACGATAAAACCTTAAAAGGTCATCTCACATCCCTATTAAAAGGTGAAAAGAGATATAAGGAATTTAGCGCTCTTCAAGATGTTTCCTTTACAGTAAAGCAATCAGAAGGATTTGCCATTATCGGAAACAATGGCGCGGGTAAAAGTACCTTATTTAAAATATTAAGCGGAATTATCTTTCCCGATCAAGGCAAGATCAAAATCAACGGTACTATCGCACCTCTAATCGAGTTAAGTGCGGGCTTACATCGTGACTTAACGGGAGAAGAAAATATCCGCTTGAATTGTGCGATTTTTGGACTTAATGCTAAACAAATTGATGAAGTGCTTCCCGACATTATTGAGTTCGCTGAGCTAGGGGAGTTTATCAATGTGCCGGTTAAATTTTACTCATCAGGTATGAAAGCACGTTTAGGTTTTTCCATTGCCGTTCATATTGATGCTGATATTATCTTAATTGATGAGGTACTGGCTGTCGGTGATAAGCCTTTCAAGAAGAAATGTAATAAAAAAATGAAGGAACTAAAAAAGCAAGGCAAAACACTTGTTGTTGTTTCCCACAGTTTAAAATCACTAAAGACAATATGTGATCGTGCCCTCATTTTAGAAAAAGGAAAAGTAGTTGATATTGGTGATATTGATGATATGTTAGAGAAGTATGAACAAAAAGCTTCATCTTAGTAAGATGTATACGGAGAAGGGGATATATATGGAAAGAGAACGACAACTATTTACAATGGAAGATATGAAGGGAACTTACAAGAAAAAAGACGCTTGGTGGACTGTCATTCTTGTAGATCCTATTGCCTCCAGGCTTGCACTTCCAGTGGCGAATTACACAAATATTACCCCCAATCAACTATCAATTACTTCGTTTATCATTGGCCTGATTGCAGCCTATAGCTTTTTCATCGGTTCGGCAGCTGCTCTTATCGTCGGTGCCATTCTTTATCATATCAGTTTCATCATTGATTGTATGGACGGAAAGATCGCTAGATTAAAGAAAAGCGGCTCCATGTTTGGGATGGTCTTGGATATCAGCCTCGATCATATTCGTGTTGTACTTTGTGCTCTAGCCTTAACGTTTGGCCAATTTAACCGTACAGATGATATTACGTATTTATACTTGGCCACTTTTTTAATTGTTGTCTATTTCATCCGTCATATCAATGCCCTTCATATCTATAAAATCAGACGGGAAATGATGAAAAAGCTAAATAAAATGAAACGAAAAATTAATAAGCTATTAAAAATACAAATAAATGAAGAACTGGACCAAAAAGGAAAAGAAATGACGTCAGATCAACCTACTTCAGTGAACGAGTCTACTGAAAAGAATAGACAGGAAGCAGAACATGTGGTAGAAGAGATAAAAGATCATATGTTGCCTAAGAAAGCAAAGTTTGATTTACAAGCAAGATTTAAAGCTAAATTCCAGTGGTATCTTTCAGTTCGCGATTTCTTGTTAAGATATCGCATTCGTCCCCATCTGTTTAGTGGTATTGAATTCCAGATGTTTATTTTTATCGTTGCTCCCTTATTAGGTATACTCAAGGAAACAATCATTGTAAGCTGTGTTTTACTATTATTATTTGAAATACCTATTGTCTATAAACTATGGCTAAGTACAAATGATTATGAGCGGCAGATGAAAAGCCTTCAAGAAAAGTATGATGAGCTTCAGGAAATGGAGTTAAGCGAAGTATAACGGTACGCGGAGGACCCTCTTATGATAAAACCGTTCCCAATTGTTGTTGCTCATCGTGGCGCATCCGGTTATGCTCCTGAGAACTGCATTTCAACTGGCTATTGAACAAGGCTGTGATGCCATAGAGCTTGATGTTCATCTCTCAGCTGATCACGAACTTATTGTGTGCCATGATCCTTCTATCAACCGAACTACCAATGGGAAAGGATTAATTAAGGATTTGACTGCTAAAGAATTAAAACAATATGATGCTGGTTATTGGTTTAGTGATGAACTTTATGGACAAAAAATTCCACTTTTAGAAGAGGTTATTGATATCGTGCCTCTCGATGTAAATTTAATCATCGAAATTAAAAATATCCCCCACCGATATGAAACAATAGAACAAAAACTAATTGATGTCCTTATTAATACAAACCGAATAACCAGTTCCATTATCATTTCATTTGACCATCACTGCCTGCAGAATATCAAGACAATGGCACCTGACCTCAAGATCGGTTTGCTATATAAAGTAAACTTAATTAATCATTACCGTTATACACAGCTGTTTAATCAACAAATATATTCCCTGCATCCTCATTATCGGACAATCTCCGAGAGCCAAATACATGAATCCATCACACATGGTCTTAAAGTTTTTACCTGGACTGTTAACCGAATAGAGGATATGAAACAACAAATAGATAATAAAGTTTCTGGTATTATTACAGATTTCCCTGATAAGCTTGGAAAGCTACTCGTAAGTTTAAGGAACGAAGCTAATAATAATTGACCAGCTTTTGAGCCGAAAAAAGCTTCCCCTATCTGAAGGAGAAGCTTTTTAATCATCAACGCCAGAGAGAGCCCAGGTCATATGTTCCTGTGAATAAGTGAATGTTCCCCCATAAACAAACTCACTTTGGCCACCTTGTTCCACGTAAGCAATTAAATAATACTCACCTTCCTCTAAAGGCTGTTGATTAATGACCCCGTTCCAGTGTTCAAGCTTCACTTTGTCACTTACACCCACATATGTTCCTATCGACCCCATAAACTGATGTTCATCAGAGAAAATCCAAAACTGAACAAGGTCTGCATCATTTTCCAGTTCCAACTTCAACTCAAATAGGCGAGGACCTTTGCGCTCCAGGGAGAAAAATGATTGCTCAGTTGATGCTGTGCTTGCTTCACGCTGCTGACCTGCATCCTCATCTGCTTTAATATCCTCATCTTTATCCACATGTTCTTGCAACTTTTTTAACGCCTGCCACAGGTTTAACCGCCCTGGCTCATTTTCCCCTGTGCTCATATCTTGATGCAATCCGCTGTCATACTCCAAACGGTCTGTCTGTATTGCTGTTGCTCGTAACAAGTCCTGCAGTTCATCTACAGTTAACGAATCTCTCAAATCCTCTTGCGCCTCAAGTAATAAAGCTAAGGCGCCTGCCACATGAGCAGCAGAATTTTGGGCTCCATCCGTTACCGCGTAACCATGGGGATATTCAAGCTGATGAGTACTGATGGTGCTTAATATTCTCTGTCCTGGCGCCAAAAGATCTGCTTGATCAGCCTTATCCTCCTGCTCATCGTTTTCCATGACAGCATGGTCTGCTAAGTTGATTAGCTTCATATCAATAGATATTTTATCTTCCCCATCTTTAAGGGCCTGGTAAACTGCGTAGGCCTGTTCATAAGATATAGCGAAGGTAGGCAAGGGAAGGCCGGGGATCACAAGGGAAGGTACCTCACCCTTTTCTGTCATATAAATAATAACTGCTGCGGCTCCTGCTTCTTTTAAGGCTTCAATATAGTCAATATAGGGAACCTGTTGATCATTCATAATGGCAATTTTACCTTTGATATTAAGTTTTTTTATGTCTTCCAGCTCTTTAAAAGCAACATACTCAATATCATATTGTTTGTTTGCCAGCTTGTTGACATCCTCATCACTGCTGTAGCCCACAACATCAATATTATTGAGATAAACGTAATCGGAAAAAACAATGTCCGCCTCATACTCAATCAATGACAGTGGAACCGAGCCGACCTTTATCGGTACATAAGCTGTTTCAGTGGCCAAGGTGGCAGGGTCAACCGGTGCACTCATCTCAACAGATGTTACCACAAACGTGTTCTCTGCTTGGGCCCAGTGCAAGGCCTTACCCAACGCCCAGTCCGGTTCTGCCCCGGCAAGGGAGAGATTGATGATGTCAGCTTCATCCTGCACAGCCCGGTCCAAGGCAGCCAGGACACGCTCTGTCGTACCCGCTCCACCCGGTCCGATGACCCGGTAGGCGAGCAGAGTTACTTCAGGAGCAATCCCGCTCAGGGCACCATCGGCAGCAATAATGCCCGCAATGTGGGTGCCATGTGTCGTCGGCTCTCCACCCGGGTTGCCCACTGTGGTCTCTTGCGGATCATCGTTGTTGTCCACAAAGTCCCAGCCTTTATACTCATCAAAGGCATTCTTCAGGTCGGGGTGGGTGTAATCCACACCCGTATCCACCACGGCTACTTTCACATCTTTGCCTGTATAGCCCCATTCATCCCTGACCCGGTCAAGTCCTCTCAGCGACGGGGCATCCATCACCTCAGGATCGTACTCATAAATCAGCCCCTTATCCAGGTCCATGTCAACTGTATAGGTCACATTAGGATACACAGCCCTGACCCCTGGGGTGACGAGAAGCTGGGGAATAGTATTGGCTGGCAGGGTAACCGCCATGCCCGAGAAAAGATACTCATATTCTGTCCTGACCTGTGCTTTAGGAATAGCCTCTTGAATGTGAGTGATGACATGGCGACGCTTACTGGCCAAATACTCCCGTGTTTGAGAGATGCCCATGTGTTTCGCTTCTACGAGAGAAGGAGACTCAATTTCGACAATAACCGTGACAGAGGAGGGACTAAACAGATCATACGTGCCATAGAGGGGTGCCAACTGACCGGCCAGGTCCCCCTTCTCGTCCGCATTAGCCTGTGGAATATATGTAAACAAAAGGACGGCTATGAGACATAACACGCCCCATTTCTTATTGAGCGGATGTGTCATGATGAGCACCTAACCTTTGTTATTATAGGCATTTATGTCTATTGTACACTAGATGGCTAAAAAATGCTAACCAGAACTTTACATCACAGTGAAAAACACTTAAAAAAAGATTTACAACATGTAGATTTTTTCCTATTATTGTTCTTAAGAAGGGAAAGGAGTCGACTTATGACAAAGAAAGTCATCATCATCATTATTTCAGTTATTGCCGCAGCAGTGCTTGGGGTTGGCATTTACGGTTATTCATTGTACAGCTCTTTGAACAAAACCACAGAAAACATCTACGAACCTCTGGAACGGGGGGAAACATCCAAACTGAGGGAAAAAAAGCCAGATGAAGATGATCCGATCTCAATTCTATTACTCGGCGTTGATGCCCGGCCCGGTGAACGGGGACGAACAGACACGATCATGGTGATGACAATTAATCCTCAGCAAAAAAATGCCTATTTGTTAAGTATTCCCAGAGATACCCGCACTGAAATTATTGGGCGGGGGGTTCAAGACAAAATTAACCATGCCTATGCCTTTGGCGGTATTGACATGACCATTGACACCGTGGAGAATTTCCTGGATATTCCGATCGACTACTATGCGCTGGTCAATATGGAAGGGTTCGTCTCCATCATTGATATTCTTGGCGGAGTGACTGTTGATGTGACCCAAAACTTTGATTATGACGGCCACTCCTTCCGTGAAGGGGAAATGACCATGGATGGGCAAGCGGCCTTGGCTTATTCCCGCATGCGTAAACAGGACCCCCGTGGTGATTTTGGGCGCAATGACCGGCAGCGCCAAATTATTAAAGCACTGATTAGCGAAGCGGCTTCTGTCAAAACGTTATGGAAAGTGGATGACATCATGGAAGTGATCGAAGATAATGTCCGTACCAACAAAGATCAGGAAGATATTAACCGCTTAAGCAAACACTATCTGGATGCTGCCCGTAATTTAGAATCGCTCACCCTGAGCGGACAGGGACAAACGATTAATGGTGTTTATTACTTTATCGTCGACGACACCGAGCGGCAGCGTATCCAGTCCATTTTAAAAGATCATATGCAGTTGAACTAACAGCTTACCCCCGGGCAGCTTGGTGTCTCCCGGGGGTTGCACTTACTCTTCCGTATAAAACACAGTGCCTATCAACTTCATCGTTCCACTTGTCACTTCAATATTAAAGCCAATCTCGTAGAGATACGGAAACTGGCTGTACCGCTCTCTACTGACCCCTTTGATCAAACCAATTTCATGCAGTCCGTCCTCTCCCGCACTTATACTGTCCAGAATGACCCCATCGCTTGCTACCTTAAGATCAGCAGTAAACTCAGAAGACAAATCAACCAAAAGATCAACAGCCATGGCGCGGGGATGCTTAAAATGGGCCACTTCTCCCGGTGTCAGCTCAATGATATAGTTCGACACACTATATTCCCCAACACGCAATGCGGGATTACGGTAGGGATCATCCACCTGTCCCCCGGCCCGTTGCCCAGTATGATCAAGAGGCTCAAACATCACTTCAGCTTGAGCAGGGTTACGTTCCAACACATGACCATGATTTTGAGCTACTGGGTAACGATCCCCAGGCAATTCTATCACTTCAGCTTCTTGCTTGCGGTTATTAAGCACAGAGCGTATGGCATAGGCCAACGCCTGATGGCCTTCAAGGGTTAAGTGTTCATCTGCATCTGCTATGCGGTTCACATCTCCAGCTTCCAGATAGCCGCGGGCATCCACCAGCTCAGTTCCCCAGGTATCAGCCAACATACTTAGTACTTGATAAACTGACGCTGTACTTTCGGACTGGCTTGTGAATTGGGCAACATTAACGAGGATAACTTCAATGTCTTGTTGGCGCAACTGCCTGATCAGATTTTCTACTGCAGCCAATTGGTCCGGATCTGCATCATAACCAATAATTGCCAAGTCATAAGCAGGATCAAACAAATTCCTTTTTCCTCCATCCTCTTCTATTCCCAGACCCAACTGTACCAGCCCAAAATGAAGAGAGGCACTGACGCTGGTATAATGATGAACGACAAGGTTTGGTTTAGACAAATTTAGATCAAGATAATCATAATTGTAGGCGGGGTTAAAGATCATATCCGCCCAATCCACATCATCGCCGGGGTGCAACAATCCCGGGCCAAATACGGCGACGCGCAGGCCCGAGTTGTTCAGCCATAACCTTTCTTTACTCTCTGGAATGCGGGTTGTGGGGATATCCAGCTCCCCGGCTTGGATCACCTCCCGGACATCACCTCCCTCTGCTTTTACCGTGGCCAGTAAAACACCCCCTCGATGTATAGGAGCTGTAAACGTATGTAAGGAGAAAGTGTTTAAATCCAGCATAATGTATGTATCGCCATTGTCTGCTACTTCTACGCTGCTCTGATCTATGACTATGGTGTCACCAGTGTCAAACACAATGCTCCCCTCACTAAGCACCACATGAAGTCCTTCACTGTGCTCTTCTTCAACGTTAAACCCTACAATTTCTTCTATTGCAGCGTAGGTGTCCCGGTGCGTGTCTGCTCCCATGTGTTTAGCCGTTTCCGTACTGGCAGTAGATGCGGTCAATGGAGTAGGGGGCCAAAAAAACTTTCCATATATCAGGAGGGCTAGAATAGATAATATTAATACTGTAAGCAAGGCCCCTTTTAATTTCTCTAGCATACTTACATCCTTTCTCCCTTCTATCATTTTCCTTCTATTATACACTACTATGCACCGTTTCCTAGATTCTTCCCTTTATTTAAACGAAAAAAAGCAAGGGCATAAGATCCCTTGCTCAAGACCCGCTACTTATGATCGTTCTCTTATTTACTCAATGTCCAGGACAGGTAACTCACCCTCATCTTGAAAAAGCTTCCTGTTCTCCTCTTCCAGCTCTGTATGGGTTTTCTGCTGTTCCAGCTGGGCCTTGATCACTTCAATGGTGTAAGCTTCCTCCTCCGACACGGTTTGAACCGGCTTCAAAATAATCATAAAAGCCATCACTGCGGCCAGTATCACCACTGGCCAAGCGAAACCGAGTCCCCTTTTCATGAATGATCAGCCTCCTATTTCACATATTCGTTGCTTGCCAGGAGCCGCCCCGGCGAGAATCTGCCCCGCCGTGAACCTGGCCTCCTTCATCAACGTATAGGGCTTGAATGCCTCCGAAATAAAAGGGGGAATTCATCCTACGGTAGTTGATGTTATAACCCCTGTTTTGCAAGGCCGAAATCACCTCTCTGGCCATATGTTCTTCCACATAGACGACCTGGTCTTCCACGTAAAAGCGGGGCTGTTCAATCGCTTGTTGCAAGTGCTGGCCCCCATACAGCCAGTTGATCAGCACCTGCACCAACATCAAGGGAATCCGCTTCCCTCCCGGCGTACCGATACCCAGTACCGGCTTTCCTTCCTTAGTTATTATCACCGGTGTTATATACGTCCGCGGGCTTTTGCCAGCTTCGGGTGCATTGAGGGAAGCTTCATTTTCGCTGAAATTTTTGAGCTGATTATTCAGGAAAAAGCCGTCCACATACACCCCTGAGCCAAAAAACTGGCTCAGGGTATGGGTAGCCGAGACCATCATGCCGTCCTGATCGACAATGACAAAATGGGTGGTGTTCTGATGATCTTCTTGATCGGCAGGTGTCTGATCCGCCGGATAAGAGGACAGTTCACCTTTGGTGATCCCTTGGACCAAATAAGAGACGTAATCGTCGCTGATCAACTCCTCAGCCGGTACATCAACAAATGCCGGATCGGCAATATATTGCAGCCGGTCCGCATACACCTGGTGGGCGATCTCACCCAAGAGATGGATATAGTTCTCCTGTTCTTTAAGCAGCTGATCCAGATCAAACGCTTCAGCCATTTGCAGCGCCTGAATCAAGGTAATGCCAGCTGTAGGGGAATCGGTGGCCAAAACCTCGTATTCCCCAAAGGTGCCTTGCACCGGTTCCCCTTCCCGGACGCGGTACTGCTTCAAGTCAGCAGCGGTGATGCCCCGTATCCGCTTGGCAATATGCTCGGCGGTCTCCCCTTCATAAAAGGCTTCTGCACCTTCATCCCTGATCCGCTTTAATGTGGCGGCCAGTTCGGGCTGTTTGAGGGTGTCACCGGTTTTTAGCGGCTCCCCAGCGGGGTAAAAATGGCTCAAATCTTCCCCGGAAAGATAGGACTGGTACAAAGCCAGGCGTTCGGCCAGGAGACGGTCAATTTGAAAGCCCTCTTCAGCCAGGCGGATGGCTGGCTCCATCAACTCATCCATGGGCATTGAACCGTACGCCTGATGCACGTGCTCCATGCCTTGGACCAATCCGGGAATGCCAACCCCCTGTTTTGGCATATTTCCGGAAAAAGGAGCCACTTCCCGGTAATGGAAGGTTTGCGGCTCCCGCCCATCTGCCGGATGGACCAGCATGACCCCGCCACCGCCAATGCCTGATCCATAAGGCTCCACAACCCCTAAGACATAGGAAACCGCGATAGCGGCATCGACCGCATTGCCTCCCTGCTCTAAAATGTTCATACCTGCTTCAACAGCTAAGGGATGGGCGGCACTGACACCGAAGCCCCCACCCTGTTCCTTATTCTCTTCACTTTTCTCCCCTGCTCCGGCTTCTTGCTGTATCCGGGTCTCTGTACCAAAAGAGGCTCGCTCCAACCGCACATCAGAGTCTGCATGAAACAGGGTCAGCACATCTTCACCCCCTATGACTGCCGCCAGGAAGAGAGAACAGGTGAACACGGCTCCCAGCAACCATCTGGTATTATTCACGGTTGCCGGCTCCTTGTGAAGGAATGGTGGGCAGCTCCAGAACCAGCTTATTCCCGTCCCGCTGCCAGTCTTGGTCGATCATTTTGGTCAGCTGTCTGAATATCCGTTCCCGATGGTAAACACCGAGGGCTCCGGTCAAAGGACGTGGAGTGGCTTCCCGGATGAGCACGGGAATCAGTTCAATTCTGGTGTTTCCTTCTGTATCACGTTGATACTGGACCATGACACTCTCCCTGGTCAGGGTCCAGCCCTGATCAGCAATAAAGTTACCCAAACTGTAGAAAATCACACTGTCCTGATAGATCTCAACTGGGGCCAGCACGCCGGGATGGTGGCCAATAATGACATCTGCTCCCGCTTCCACCATAGCCCGGGCAAATTCTGTTTGCCGGGGATGAACACTTCCGTCAAAGGCCTGTCCCCAATGGACATGTACCACAACCAGGTCAGCCTGTTGAGCCGCTTCATGAATGAGCTCCAAAAAGTAGGCCGGGTCTGCCGGGAGTACACCGGGACGTTGCACGTGGGGAATATCCCCTGCCTCGTACACATCCGTAAAGCCCAACGTGGCCACAGTCATACCGTTCACGTGTTCTAAAGCAATCTGCTGCGCTTCCTCAATGTTTTGACCGGCCCCGACGGTTTGCACCCTGGAGAAGCGAAATGCCTCCACTGTATCCGTCAGGCCCTGTTGCTCACCTTCCAGAACACCAGCGTTAGCCAAATTGACCACGCTAAAATTCATCCGCTCCAGTACGCTGACAGGCTCCCGGTGATGGGTGACACTGAGCGACGGATCGGTTTTTTTGTCTTCCGTATGCAACAGGATCGCCTGGTTAAAGTTCCCGGTGACATAATCAGCCTGTTCAAAATAAGACTGCACATAGCGGAACAGGTAGTTATAGCCTTGCTTGCTGGTGACTTCCTGAACGAAACGGCCAAAGGTGACATCCCCGACTAAGACCGCAGTCAGTTGCGGATCTCGCTCCTGTTTCACTTCGCCTGTTGCTCCGTCCTGCTGGTGTTCATATTCTGCATCGCCAGGGAGCTGAACAGCCAGAATCACCACGGCAGTGGCCACCAGGGCAACCAGGCTGTGCTTCACCGCCTGTCTTTTTTGCTGCTTGATCCATTTGATAAACCGTTGCTTCCAGCTTAGCTGTTTTGCCATAAGGTCTCACCTCTTACATGATCACATGATAGACCAGCATGAACACAAAGGTCAGAGCGCTCATCAACAGGGTGCTGCCTACAGTGGGAAGCACACCTTGCTTGAAAATGCCATTGGCAATCAGCCCTGGAACGATCACACCGATACCGGTCAGTTCATGAACTTCAAAGGGAACCAGTGGATAAAAATAATCAAACAACAGCTTAAGTGTGATGCCAACGGTCATCATGGCCGCAAATTTACGCCTTCCGTACAAGATGGTAAAGCGGCTGAGCACCTTGGCCACAATTAAGTACGTTAAAAAGCTGATCAAAAAGACAAGAACCAAAAAAACCGGTTGGTCAAAAATAAGCGCCAGATAACCGGGAACAATCAATCCTGCGGGCAACACACCCGTTTTTTCTGCATAAATGAGACTTAAAACGATACCAATAATCAGTGACATATACAAATCGCTTCCTAACACTGTTTACCCTCCTAGCTCATGATGATGACCTTGTCTTTTTCTTGAGAAGCAGATTCCTTCTCTTCTGCTGTTTGCTCAAATGCTTGTCCGGTATGTCCGTTTTGCTCCTGTTGATGAGAGTCAACAGTCACTGCTGCTTCGCTCTGGGCTTCATCTTGTGTGATTTGAGCCTGTCTGGCTTGCTGGTGCAAGGCTTCAAACCATTCAATCAGCGGCTCCCCTGTGCCATGGATGTTGCCAACGCCATAGATAACGCGGCCGGCCAGCTTGTCCCCAATTTGTTCAATCACCTCCTCAGTTGTACAGCCGTCCAGATCCAGCATCTGTCGGGCGGGAATTTTTCCTTCTTCATAGGCCCGCCTGATTGGTCCTGTGCTTTGCCCCACCAATACCAGGATATCCGTTTCGATATGGGGCAGAACGTCAGCGGCAAATTGTTCGGTCCGGTCTACCCGGTCAGGGCGGCAGTTCATGATCACCATGGGGTCAGCCGTGGGATAGCCCAGCTCCTGGATCCGTTGCCAGATGTTCAGTGTGGAGGCAGCATCGTTGGCTGCAAATCCATTGACAAAAAAGCTGTGATCTCCCAATGGCAGCACACGTAAGGCGCCCGGGTCAGGATGGGCTTTCAACATGCCCCGTTTGGCTGTTTCTTCATCTATACCAAGGGCCTGAGCCACTGCCAGGGCGATTGCTGCATTATCCGGAAAGCAAACATAAGTAAACTGGCGCAAATAATCCTCCGTTATTCTAGATGGGTCAGCCACAATCACCTGGGTATTCCTTTCCATAGCTACCTGTTCAAAATAAGACCGATAAGGACCATCCGTAATAACCAGGTGGCCATCATAGGGAATGGTGGCCGTAAAAGCTTGGGCCACTTCATCCAGTGTAGGGCCGAGCACATCCATATGGTCTTCCAGCACATTGACGATCACCCCAACATTGGCCTGCAGCATATCCTGCTGGAAGGTAATCTGGTAGTCCGGATGCACTGCCATGCATTCACTGACCAAAGCTTCCGCTCCCAGTTCAGCCGCTTCAGCCACCACCATTTTTTGTTCGCGAATATTGGGCCCTTCCAACCGCCGTATAATCGGTTTTTCTTCATCGGTAAACCAGTAAATCATACGGGCCGAAGTCCCTGTGGTTTTACCGACCGTTTTCAAGCCTGCTTCGGTTAATATCCCTGTGATCAATCGGGTGACGGTCGACTTGCCTCTCACTCCGTTAACATTAACGCGGATGGGGATGGCGTCCAAATTTTTTTGATGGCGCCGTTTTTCCCATATACCCAAGCCCAATAAGATTGCTAAAAATAGAAGGATATAGAACATGACGTCACTCTCCCTCTTCGATTAATCCTTCCTTTAGTTTCTCCTTCTTCTTTCGTAATAGTTCTTATTTACTATTTGCATATATCCTTCCTTCCATAGGCCCGTGGCAATTGAAGCCGCCTCATGGTCACTAGCAGATTTTGAACAATGCCATCAATGACTGCTAACGTCAACTCACCTCCATCTTCATCTCTCCCTTGAGCAATGTATCAGCTTTCACTGCCCATTGTACTGCTGAATTGTTAACCCAGTGTTAAGATCAGGTAAAGATTACATTATAAATATTAACATTAAAAGTAAATATTGGCAATAACGTTAATATCAGGATGAAGAATAAAAATCCACTTTTACTAATTGTGACACATTTTTTTATTAATTTATTTTCATGACAGACACAAATTAATTCCGACACTTTTTTGTTAAAAGTGGGGGTCAAATTCTGATTCAGGACTTCAGCAGGTCCAAATTAGGAACAGTGGATCACCCTGGAAAACTTGACCAAGAACATATGTTCGTTTATACTGGTCTATACGGATATGTGTGCCAAGGAGGAAAGTACCATGAAATGGCAAACGCTCGAATTTTTTGTTGCCAGAGGACAGGCGATTCTGCCCGTTAACGTACCGGGAGAAGGGGATATCGTCATGCTGGTGGATCACCAGGGAGAGGAGTACTATGTCGGGGTGCATGCCCAAACATTTCTGAAACAGCTGCTCACCTATTTTGGGACCGATTTGCACACGTTGCGCCGCCGTTACGGTCAAGTAATCGGTAAAAAGAAAATGATTCCTTTGCCCCTGTCCAGCGGCTGGGTGCTCGCCCCATTCAACACCCGCCGTCCTATCGGCCGCCAGTCACGGACAGGCTGGATCCTGACCGAAGCGGTACAAGAGGTCCAGGAGCATGCACCTACCTTGTCTGAACTGAAGCTCCACCACTATACGGTGATGGTTTATCATTCCAAATTGTTCTGTCAGCAGCAGTTGCGCAGCGCCCGCCTGGTCCAGCTCGAATTCGACCAGCTCCACCAGCGCCGGCCGGTAGTGAAAGAACATCCGTGGCCCTATTCCCGCTGTATTGAACCATTTAAAAGTGACTTAAAATAACCCTTATCTAGCAACATACAATACGCCTGATCCGACCGCAGACCTTGTTCCTTGCCCCTTCCAATGTCAGTGTGACATCAACTTTCCCGGGAGGAGGAAAGGAACTTTTTGTTTGTACTAAAATCATTGCTACCGGCTTCGTAACACCTGTTTGCACCTGACAAGCGATTGGCCTGCTCTTTGTCCTGATCTTAGCTAACAGCGTAAAGTAAAGGTGCGCAAATAACACGAGGAGCCGGCTCCTCCACCCAGGAGGAGAAGCAAATGGGAAAAACCCCACACAGGGAGCCAGCAACTTTGCCTCCCTTTGAGCACATATATGACCAGTTTCAGCCGCTGCTCTACAGCACATTGAAAAAATACCACATTTACCGTGACAGAGAGGATATACTGCAGGTGGGCCGCCTGGCACTGTGGGAAGCTTATGTTAATTATGATCCCAGGCAAGGTGCTTTTGCTGCCTATGCTACCCGTTATGTCCGGGGTCGCATCCTCAATTACCTGAATAGAACACATAAACAGGCCATGACTGTTCCCTTCAGTGCGATACGTACAGAGGATGAAGAACAGGAAGTGGAATGGCCGGATCCGGCATCTGAAGAGCTTTATCAAAGCTGTGAATGGCAAGAACTGCTGGCGATGGTCGCGCAATTGCTGTCACCTAGGGAACAACTGATTTTTCAAGAGCATCTTCTGCATGACATGTCTCTGAGTGACTTGGCTGCCCGAGAACAAGTCTCCGTGCATACGGTCAAAACGTGGAAAAAACGGGCACTGAAAAAAATCCGCCGGGCATTGTCCCCCACTCTCTGACCAATCGTGTATATAGAGAGTGCATCCCGGGATGAGAGTTTCAAAAATCAAAGGTAAAAGGAGGTTGTAGTAATGGCTGTGATGAGCAATCCCTTTGACACCCGGCTAACCCTGATCTTTTATGTGGGAGATGATGAAGAAGGCAACCCGATTGAACGCAGCAAAACGTTCTCCCGGGTTAAGCCAACAGCTGCTGATGTGGATTTGTACGAGGTGGCTCAAGCTTTAGCTAGTCTGCAAACGTACACCCTGGTTGAGACCGAACGATCTGACCGGGCCACCTTGATCAATATCGAATAATGTAGAGGAGGTGAATCATAATGGCCAAAACATTGGAGTTAATTTTCGAAAATATGGAAGGACGGGTGGTACGCCTGACACTGGAATCCCCGGTGGAGCCAGCCGACCCGGCCCTTATCTCTCAAGTGATGGACGAGATTATTGCCAAAAATGTGTTTGATTCATCCGGCGGTGACCTTGTCCAAAAGCGGGGAGCACGCCTTGTGGAACGTTATGTGGAAGACATTGAGCTTCCGTAATAAACGCTGAAGGAAAGCAGGCTAAAACCAATGGGGAGAGGAGAGACTAATGTGTCGCCCTCTCCCTTAGCTTACTTGTTATGATGGAAAGGAGGCAAAGGGATGGATTGGGTTGCGTTAGTGGCGGAGATCAGCTTTCCTATTCTGGTCACCTTTTACCTGTTAACCCGGATCGAAAGCAAGCTGGAGCAGCTCACTTTCTCCATCCAATCTCTCACCCGGGAGGTCAGCAGCAAGACTGTTGGATTAAGTTATTCAGATAAACCGTTCCACCACACCTCAGACTCTCCGAAAAACAGGGGAGTAACATAAAGTGATACGGAGTTAAACTGAACCCGCAAGACATTCTTAAAGAAGCCCTAACCACCTTGGGCTGACTGTCAAGCAGACAGGGGGTTGTTCACCTCAGGTGCGGGCTTCTTTTTCTCTTATCCATTCTTTGAACTCTCTTTTTTCCTGATCAGTGACCAGTTTCTTTTGTATACCCTGGATGAAGCCAGTCTTTTCCTGTCCTTTCAAACCCCAATGCCTTAATGACGTCACTGGCCTGTGCTGACCCATTGATAATCAGATCGATATCATGCGTTGTGTATTGTTGCAAGGTATAGATTTCAATCGAAAGACCGCCAACGATAATCGGCCTAATCTGCTGCTGTTCAAGAAGTTCCGTCAGAATGGCATCCGTCGTCAACATGCGCTCAAATTTTGGCTTACCCTTCAGCTTGAGCAACTCCTGCCTAGCCTCTTGTAAGTTTATCAATCTTCAGCACCCTGCTTTCTTTATCATACTCAACTTTTGCGCTCTTGCGTGCCTCATCCATCATCCGCTTGGCGATTTGATCCAGCACTCTGGTCTCATCCGGATGACGAGGACGGTTACGTTTCATTTTCCAGCCTTGTGCTTTGGAGCGCATCCTAAACTTAGTGACAGCATTATCCACGTCCACTCTTCTCTTTTGGACCCTCTCTTTTATCTGTTCCAACGTTAGTTCTCTCATTGCTTTTCGTCCTTTACTTTTTCTATATTATACCATATTCCAATCAAACGGACACCTTAAGTGTTCCTCTGTGTAAAAGGTAATAATAATTCAAGAAATAGTGAGAAGTGTTCCACTGCAAACGGGAATTGACATTGATTTTTGGAAAGGAGATACATATGTTTCTTCATCAAATCGAAGAGGATTTGGAACTCAGGTTACTGCAATTGTATCATGCTGACGAGCTGTTTCGACTGGCCGACTGCAACCGTCCACATCTACACAAATGGCTTCCCTGGCTCGATTTTACGATATCCGTGACACACGCCAGGGATTTTATCAAAACCACTCTGCAGCAATATGCCCATAATGGCGGATTTAAATGCGGTATCTGGTATAACGGTGAATTAGCAGGCTTGATCGGTTACCATAAGATTGATTGGGCCAATAAAAATACAAATCTTGAATATTGGATTGGAAAGTCTTTTTCCGGTAAAGGCATCATGACCAAGGCATGCCGGGCGATGGTGGACCACAGCTTTACCCACTTGAAACTTCATCGGATTGAGATACGTTGCGCGGTGGAAAACAAAAAAAGCCGTGCGATTCCAGAACGGCTGGGATTTGTATTTGAAGGCATTATTCGGGAAGCGGAGTGGCTGTATGACCACTATGTGGATCATGCGGTTTACGGGATGCTGGACAGGGAATGGAAACCTGTCAACCGGTGATAAACTTGCCGATTTCGACAACATTTCCCGGGAAAAAGTGACGACAAAACAGTGGATTTAACAGTTTTCAATCAATCTGTTGTCAAATACAAACACCTCCTGCTCAGGTTTTGACAACCTTGACGGGAGGTGCTTTTTGTTGCGGGATAGTGACACTGTCCGGGAAACATGTGGCTGTTTATATCTTTTACACTGCTGGTTACTTAAAAATAGCGAGCGGCAAATAGGCGGACACCAGATAATGGGGCACATCGACCACTTCGCTGATTTTCAAATCGACGGCCACACTGGATAAGGCATACGCCTCTTGAGCGGAAAGGCCGTAATCTTGTTCAAGGTGTTCAATCATGTAGGAAACTGCTTTTCTGGTCGCTGTCATTAAATCCTCACCATAGCCAGTGGTGACGTAATACCCTTTTTCATCCACACCTGTGGTTAACGGACCTGGTGTGATAAATTGAGGTTCCTGGATTTGTTTGCCCTTGTGCAGCTTAAACTTGAGCTGGATATCCATCCCTGCTTCGATCGCTGTTCCACATACTTCACCATCTCCCTGGGCAGCATGGGTATCTCCAACCGAGAACAGTGCCCCCTCTACCCAAACCGGCAAAAACAACCGGGTCCCCCGTGTCAGGTGACGAATATCCATATTCCCTCCATTTTTGCGGGGCGGTACCACACTATGTTGTCCTGGTTCAGGCAAGGCTACCCCGATTGTACCAGGAAAAGGACGGATGGGAATCTCAATGTCGGGAGCAAACACAGCTGTCTGTTTGTCGGTCAAGTCCCATATTTTAAGGTAAGGTTGTGTAAACTGATCACTCAACAAGCCGAAACCAGGGATAATGGCCGTCCATCCCCAACTGGGCTGGCCAAAACCCTCAATCTCTACTTCCAGTGTATCCCCCGGTTCAGCGCCCTCAATATAGACAGGGCCAGCCACCGGATTGACCCGCTCAAAGTCCAAACGGGCCACATCCTGGGCTGTGGATTGAGCGGATAACTGCCCCCCTGAGGCGTCAAAAACTTCAAAGTTGACACTGGTCCCTGGCTCAACACTTAACACCGGTTCCAAGCTGTTGTCCCACACATGGTGGTGCTGGTGACGGTGAATGGTGTGCTTGCAATTATGCATGATAAAACCCTCCCCCAAATATAATCGTTTGTTCTCTTTCACAAAATATATGCCTTGCTGACTACAGCCTTGTATGTTCATTGTAACTTAAACCAGATGGCAGGCGACATAATGCTGCTCTCCCACTTGGCGAAACTCCGGTTCTTGGTGCCGGCATTCATCCGTAGCCACAGGGCAGCGGGGATGGAAACGGCACCCTGAAGGAATGTTGAGGGGACTTGGCACATCTCCTTTTAAAATGATTCTCTCCCTTTTCTTATCAATATCTGTGGAGGGAATGGCTGACAACAAGGCTTGGGTATAAGGATGTTTGGGGTTAGCATAGATCGCTTGCTTGTCTGCCAACTCAACCATTCGGCCCAGGTACATCACCCCGACTCTGTCACTGATATGCTTTACGACACTCAAGTCATGGGAAATAAACAGATAAGTGAGGTCATGTTCCTTTCTGAGACGGACCAGCAAGTTCAAAATTTGAGATTGAACCGAAACATCCAAGGCAGAGACAGCCTCATCGCAAACCACCAGTTTAGGGTTCACACACAAGGCACGGGCAATGCCGATGCGCTGCCGCTGTCCACCGGAAAATTCATGGGGAAAACGGTGAAAATGCTGGGGACCCAGGCCCACCTCTTGCAACAACTGATAGATATAATCTGCCGTCTCCTTAAGCGGCACAATACGATGATTGCGCACAATTTCAGACAGCATCGCACCTACCGTCATTCTCGGATTGAGCGAACCGTAGGGGTCCTGAAAGATCATTTGCATCTCTTTTCTTTTCTTCCTCATCTCCCGTCGGGACAGCTGCATCATATCTTCGCCTTCGAAGCGGATCGTTCCTGCGCTGGGCTCATGCAGCCTTAAGATCGCTCTGCCCATGGTTGATTTGCCACAACCCGATTCGCCAACAATCCCCAAAGTCTCTCCGCGCCTAATGTCAAAGGTTACGCCATCAACCGCTTTGACCACTTTCCTGTGACGGGAGAACAGCCCTTTTTTACCAACAGGAAAATGTTTTTTCAACCCCTCGACCTCAAGCAGTGTCTGACTGGATGGCGCCATTGCCTGCGTTGACATACTCTCCCTCCTTTTTCGGGTCCCAATCTTGCGTATACTTCCAGCAAGCCACCTGTTGGTCATCCATTTGCACCAGTGGCGGTGCTACTTCCAAACACATTTGCTGGGCAAAGGGACAACGATCGACAAACCGGCAGCCAGGCGGCATCTGATCCGGACTAGGCACGGAACCCTTAATGATGTGCAAATACTCGCGCTTCTCTTCATCTTCCAACTTGGGAATACAGTTTAACAGTCCCTGTGTATAGGGATGCAATGGCCTTGTAAACAGATCTTTTCTGGCGGCATATTCAACCGCTTTTCCCGCGTACATGACCAGCACATCATCGGCCATCTCAGCTACCACCCCCAAATCATGGGTAATCATCATAATGGCCATGCCCAGCTCATCTTTCAAGCGGTTCATCAACTCCAGAATTTGGGCCTGAATGGTCACATCAAGAGCAGTCGTCGGCTCATCAGCAATTAATAATTCCGGTTGGCAACTGAGCGCCAAGGCAATCATCACCCGTTGCTGCATGCCTCCGCTCAACTCGTGGGGATAGGCATGAACCCGTTCTTCGGGTGCAGGAATGCCGACCAGTCTAAGCATGTCCACTGCCTGCCGGTATGCTTCTTTTTTGCTCACTTTTTTGTGTAACATGATCGGTTCGGCAATTTGCTTGCCCACCTTTTGAACAGGGTTAAGGGAAGTCATGGGTTCCTGAAATATCATGGCCAGCTCATTACCCCTGAGCTTACTTAGCTCTCGCATACTTTTTCCAGTTAACGGTTCTCCTTTAAAGTAGATCTCTCCATCTGTGATCCGCAACACCTTAGGTAAAAGTCCCATGACAGCCAGAGAGGTTAAACTTTTGCCACACCCTGATTCTCCGACAATGCATAATGTTTTTCCCTTTTCAACTTGGAAACTTAATCCGTCTACAATGTGGAACTGCTGCTTTTTGTTGTGCAAAGTGATACGGAGGTGGCGGACATCTAATAACACTTCGTCCATATCAGCTCTTGTCCTCCTTATTTCAGCTTGGGATCCAGTGCATCACGCAATCCGTCCCCAAACAGATTAATAGAAAGTACCGTCAGAAAGATAAACAGCCCAGGGAACAATGCGATCCAAGGTGCATCATTCAGATACCCCTGGCCCATGGACAACATGGCTCCCCAGCTGGGAGTGGGAGGTTGTGTGCCTAAGCCCAAGTAGCTTAATGATGCTTCAGCAATAATGGCCGCTGCCGTCATTAAAGTGGCCTGCACCAAAATGGGCGGGATGCAGTTAGGTAAAATGTGCACAAAGATAACCCGCAGGTCGCTTAATCCCGAAGCCTTGGCCGCTTCTACATATTCCCGCTCCCGCTGACTTAACACCTCAGCCCTGATCAGGCGGATAATATTAGGAACAAAGACAATCCCAATAGCCAGCATAGCATTCTGCAGCCCGGCTCCCAAAATAGCTGCCAATGATAAGGCCAGCACCAGCGGAGGGAAAGATAGCAAGGCATCAGTAAAGCGCATGACGATATACTCATCAATGATACCTCGATAATATCCGGAAATGAGTCCCACCGGAATCCCCACACTTAAGGCAATGGCAACAGAAATTAAGCCTGCCTGCAAGGATACACGTGCTCCGTACATAACCCGGCTGAACACATCACGGCCCAATTCATCGGTGCCAAACCAGTGCTCGGCATTGGGAGACATTAAAAAGCGGGCATAATCCTGCTCAGTCGGATCATAGGGTGCCAACAGCGGAGCAAAGATGGCCATGGTGATCAGTAATAAAAGAAAAATTGCACCCAAAACAGCCAGTTTGTTTTGTACAAATCTCTCCAGCATCGCTTTTAACATGTTCAATTTGGGTTTTGGTTGCTTGGACATGGACTGGACCTGTTGTGTTGCCACTTTATTTGCTTCCATCTTACTGTCCTCCTGTCAATTTAATACGGGGATCAAGTATGGAATATAAGATGTCAATGATAAAATTAACCACAACAACAGCGACAGCCATGAACAACACGGCTCCTTGCACCACTGGAAAATCACGGGTTAATATGGCATCCACAATCAGGCGGCCCAGACCAGGGACTGCAAAAATGGTTTCAGTAATCACAGCTCCCCCAAAAAATGTGGCCAACTGCAAACCACTCACTGTGACAACGGGAATCAAGGCATTTTTCAGCGCATGTCCGAAGATAACACCTTTTTCCATCACCCCTTTGGCATACGCCGTGCGGATATAGTCTGCTTGCAGCACTTCAAGCAAGCTGGAGCGCAACATGCGCGTCAACTCTGCTGATAGGCGCACGCCAATGGTTAAAGCAGGCAAAATCATCAGTAACATACTTTGCTTAAAATCAACCCATGGTTCCACATATCCCGAGGGCGGAAGCCAGCCCAGTGAGACAGCAAATATGAAGATAAGCAAAATCCCCAAGAAGAAAGGAGGAATGGAGACCCCGCCCAAAGAAAACATGGTCCCCACATAGTCCCATTTGGTTCCTTTGCGTACTGCGCTTATAATACCAGCAGGGATAGCGATTAAGAGGGCTATGATAAAGGAAAATACCGTTAACTGAATGGTGACCGGCAGTTTTTCAAGCAGAATGGATAAGACAGGGGTATTATCTTTTAAGGAGACGCCAAAATCACCTTGCAAAATACCTGTCAACCAATTGAAATACTGGATATAGAGGGGCAAGTTAAGCCCCAGTTGTTCTCGCAAAGCTTCCAGCGCTTCAGGCGTGGCCTCCTGACCCAGCATCATGCGTGCCGGATCCCCGGGGGTCAGGTGTACCAGGGAAAACACAATGACACTGACTAAAAAAAGAATAACCAGCATAAGTCCCAAGCGGCGCAAAATAAAGACAATCACCTGTTTTCACCTCACTTTTGTTAGATTTGCTCATTGGTATCGTTGTTCAAGAATGAGCGTTAAATGGAACAAATGAAGTGTAAAGCTCACCTTTACACTTCATCTGTTCAGCATGAATCCGCTCTGTCAGCCCTGAACGGTCAGCACATGGGGATCCCCTTATTCAAAATAAACATCATGGAAGCGCATCATGGTGTCAGGCAGGTGTCTGAAACCCTTCAAGTTATCTTTATAAGCTGTAAAATCTAGTTCATGGTAAATGAAAATGTAAGGTGATTCTTCCTGGGCCAGTTCGGCAGCTTGACGGTAGAGCTCTTTTCGCACCTCGGGATCTGTTTCCGCCCGGGCCCGATCAAGCAGCTCGTCCATTTCAGGGTTGGAATAGCCATAGTTAATAGAACCATTGGAATGTAACAGGGGATGCATGTTTCCGTCAGGATCAACACGCCCGCTCCACCCCAAACGTGCGGCCTCAAACTCAAAATTATCCAATTGATCGATCAATGTGCCAAATTCCACAATTTCCAGTTCAACATCTATCCCCGCTTCAGCAGCCATGGATTGGATCATTTGGCCAATTTGCTCTTCCACCGGACGCGGATTAATTTTTAAGGTAAATGAAAACCCATCCGGATAACCGGCTTCAGCCATCAAACGTTTGGCTGCTTCCACATCACGCTCTTTGACCTGAATGCTTTCATCATACGCCCACGAACCAGGTGGAATTGCCCCTGCTGAGGGAATAGCAGCATCGCGCAAAGCAACGTTGACAATTGCTTCCCGGTCAATAACCAGATCAAGAGCATTGCGCAGCTCCTTCACATTAAATGGAAAATCTTTGTTATTCAGGTACAATCCCTGAAATCCAAGCGCACCGCTTTCAGATAAGACAATGCCGCTTTCATTTCTTAACCTTTCCACGTCTTTTGGAGGCACTTTGTTAATGATATCCAGCTCACCGGAAAGCAGGTTGGTCAAACGTACGTTTTCATCGCTGTAAGGTCTGTAAATGATTTTTTCCAGCTGTGGCTGTTCACCCCAGTAATCTTCATTCCGTTCAAGTACCAGACGATCTTGACGGACCCGTTCCACAAACTTAAAGGGCCCGGTTCCCACTGGTGAATTTCTGAAGTCTTCTCCTTTTTCTTCAATCGCTGTCGGGGAAACCATCATACCCGCCCGGTCACTCAAAACAGCCAAAAACGGACTGAATGGCTCTTTCAAATGAACTTCTAGTGTATGCTCATCTATCACTTCAATGGTATCGATAGATTGTAATTCAGCGGCACGGGGTGACCCATTGTTTGGATCCATCATCCGCTCAATATTAAACTTAACCGCTTCGGCATTGAACGGTGTGCCGTCATGGAAGGTCACTCCTTGACGGAGATAAAAGGTATATACGGTGCCATCATCAGAAATCTCCCAATCCTCTGCTAACTGGGGGACGAAGTTCAGTTGTTCATCAATATCAACCAGCTTATCATAAAGGTTTTGGTACACTTGACGATCAACCGCTGCTGTGGAGAAATGGGGATCGAGCTGCGGCGGATCATCGTCCAGGCCTACAACCAGTGTTGTTTTGTCCGCTGATTGACCAGCAGACTCGCTTGCTTCCTGCTCTCCCTCAGACGGGCTCTCTGTTGGTGCCGCTTGCCCGCAGGCACTGATCAACATTAAGGTCACAGCCAACAGAAAACAAAGTTTAAACGTTCCTCTCATCTTGTTTACCTCCACTTCATGTTGTTATAGTAATATTACTCAAATTCATAATGGCCGAATCAACAAAGGAAAAGGAACTTTCCGACAATTTTCTCTCAGCTGCCCTATTCTTTTACTTTTATCCATTATGACCTCCCTCTTAACAAAAGATATAGCAAAAAGACTATTATAATTGCTAGTTTTCTTACATATTGAAGTAAATTATAGACAGATGTTTTCATCATGTCAATACATAATTTAAATAACTTATTCGATGATGATAACTCAAAAAGCAAAAATCCTGCCGGTTAGTCATAACATAAGCTCAGGAAAGAAACAATGCGCCATAAACCAGCGCCCCAAGAATCACATAAGCAGGGTGGATCTTCCACTTTTCCAACAATAAAAAACTGGCGCCTGTCAGAAATACCGTTTGCACCATCCCTACCCCTTCCCAGCTGGTGACAAAGAACTGATAAGCTAACACACCCAGTAAAACAGCAATGGTTGGCCGTATCAATGCTGTCATACGCTTCACTTTTGGTGAGTTCTTAAACTTATTAAGCAAACCAAGCAGAAAGATCATGGCAATCAAGGACGGGGCTACTGTAGCAAATAAAGCCACAAAAGCTCCAAATAGCCCTCCCACTTCGTACCCAATGTAACCGGCCATTTTGGTCGCAATGGGACCTGGAAGCGTATTGCCAAGCGCCAGGAGTTCGCCAAATTCCTCCATGGTTAACCAGCCATAACGATCCACCACTTCTTTCTGGATGAGCGGTATGGAAGCCGGTCCGCCGCCGTAACCCACGGTCCCAGGTATAAAAAAAGCTAAGAACAGATGCCAGTAAACCAATTATGCCTGCCCCCTTTTGTCTTGTTGCCGTCAATTCAAATAAACTCAAATATCGCTTAAACTGAAATGTCTTTCTGTTTGTCTTCACCTTGACGCCCAACAGTCCCCTGGTCCCCTTTTTCCCCCGCGGAGCCAGTCTTCTCAGCAGAAACGTATTCTTTTCCAAACAGGGCATATACAATTAGTCCGCCTATTAATAGAGCGGGATGTACATGCAAAAAATGATAGGCAATAAGGCTCACTACACCAAGAACGATGGAAACAGACCAGCCCAACCCCTGCTGAGAGTGCTTAAAGAAAGAATAGGCCAAAGCCAGCAACATGACCCCAACAACTGGTGCTATGGCCTTGGTCATCCCTTGCACAACAGGAGAATCGCGAAACGAAGCCAGAAATCCGATCAAAGCGATCATTAAGATGACGGTGGGTAGCACAGTGGCCACGATGGCATTAATGAGTCCCAAGACACCCGCCACTCTGTAACCGATGTATCCAGCCATTTTGGTGACGATGGGGCCCGGCAAGGTGTTGCCTAAGGCCAAAATATCGTTAAACTCCTCGTCCGTCATCCACTTATAGATTTGCACAACCTCTTTGTGGATAAGGGGGATTGAAGCAGGCCCTCCTCCGTAGCCCAGCATACCTGCTCGAAAAAAACCAACAAAAAGATCTCGATGCGTTTTTAAGTCCACCTTGTATTAATACCTCCCCAGCCATCTCTTGACAAAATGTAAGCAAAACATTGAATTAAATATACATTTAGTTATAATAATTTGTCAATAACTTATAAATTAGATGAACAAATATACTTTTGGGTTCCTTGTTGTTTAGAGCAGCACAGAGGGCATGACTATTTAGCCGAAAATTCAATATTTATGACAAGGAAGGAAATTTCAGTTATAATGGAAACATAACATTTTACATCGAGCGCAGGTGAGATGATGAAGATAGACAGTACAGACTTAAAGATTCTGAACATTCTTAGCGAACATGGCCGTATGTCTTATGTAGACCTGGCCAAAGAACTGGGCTTATCTCGCGTTGCTGTCCGCGAACGGATTAACCAACTGATGAAAGCGGGCGTGATCGAGAAATTTAGCGTGGTGATCAACTCCGAAAAAGTAGGCAAAAAAGTATCCGCTTTCTTTGAGGTGGATTGTGAACCTTCTGCTCTTGTTTCAGTGGCCGAAAAACTGGTGGAAAACCCTGCTGTAGCCAGTTGCTATCAAATGACAGGCCCCAGTACGTTGCACATGCATGTTTTGGTGGAAGACTTTGAAAAGCTGGAAAAGTTTATTAACGAAGAACTGTATGCCTTAAAAGGCATTACCCGTGTGGAAAGCCACATTCTTTTACGCCGTTTCAAAAGCCGGACAGGCTTAAAATTGTAGTGCAAGATGTTAAAGGACTCCCACCTTAAAAGGTGAGAGTCTTACTGCGACTACCAGGCTGCGATCTGGCCGTCTGTGCGCGGTTCGGTACCACCGGCCAGGACACCCGTATCCGGGTCGCGCCAAATAATTTGTCCCCGGCCAAAGCCGCCATGGTCCAAGGACCGCTGTATCTGATGGCCTTTTCGGGCCAGAGCCTGGGCGATGTGTTCCGGGAATAACGGATCTACTTCCACCACTTTGTCTTTGATCCATTGCCATCTGGGCGCATCCAAGGCAGCCTGAGGATTGAGCTGAAAATCAATGGTGTTCATAATCACTTGCACATGGCCTTGGGGCTGCATAAACCCGCCCATAACCCCAAACGGGCCAACCGGCTGATCCCCTTTGGTCAGGAAGCCAGGGATAATGGTATGGTAGGTCTTTTTACCTGGTGCCAATGCGTTATCATGCTCAGGATCCATGGAGAAGTTATGACCCCTGTTCTGCATGGCTATACCGGTGCCCGGAATCACGATACCTGATCCAAAGCCCATGTAGTTGCTCTGGATAAAGGAAACCATATTACCTTCCCCATCAGCGGCTGCCAAATAAACCGTGCCTCCTCTGGGTGGCTCTCCTGCCTCTGGTTGTAAGGCCGTCTCCGTGATCAGACTGCATCTTTGTTCCGCATAAGCATCATCCAGAAGGGCTTCAACCGCTACGCTCATCTGATCGCGCTGGGTGATATATTTTAATCCGTCACTAAAGGCCAGCTTCATGGCTTCAATTTGCTTATGATAGGTATCCACACTGTCCTTGGCTTCAAACTGAAAACCTTTTAAAATGTTGAGCGCCATCAGCGCAACAATGCCTTGGCCATTGGGCGGAATCTCCCACACATCATAACCCCGGTAGTTGACTTTAATGGGATCCACCCATTCCGGCTGGTAGGCTGCTAAATCTTCTTGGCGCAGGTAACCGCCATGTTGTTTGGAGAACTGTTCTATTTTTTCGGCCAGCTCTCCCCGGTAAAAGGCCTCCGCTTTGGTTTCGGCAATGGCCTGGAGCGTGCGGGCATGATTTGGAGAATGCCACACTTCCCCAGCTTGTGGTGCTCGTCCCTCTGGGGCAAACGTCTCAAACCAAGGACGGAATTCTACTCCCTTCAATTTGTCGCTGAATTGGTTAAAGGCTCGCTGCCAGAAATAAGCCAGCGTGGGGGTGAGCGGATACCCCTCTTCTGCATAGCGGACAGCCGGTTCCAAAACATCTGTCAGCGGAAGCCGGCCAAAGCGCTCAGACAGCGCTGCCCAGGCTGCAGGTGCCCCAGGTACGGTCACCGGGATCCAGCCGTGGGTGGGTATAGACTCGTGACCTGCCTGTTTTAGTTTATCAATGGAAATCGCTTGCGGTGCCGGACCGCTGGCATTTAGACCGTGCAGCTTCCCCTGGGTCCACACCAAGGCAAAGGCATCCCCGCCAATCCCGTTTGAGGTTGGTTCCAGTACTGTTAAGCTGGCCGCGGTGGCAATGGCTGCATCGATCGCATTGCCCCCTTTTTGCAATATCTCCAATCCCGCCTGTGCAGCAAGGGGTTGTGAGGTAGCCACCATCCCCCGCTTAGCGTATACTGTCATCCGCCGGGACGGATACGGGTGATATAACGGATCGTAATGTACCATACATTTTCCTCCATATCTGCGATTGTGCTTTCACCGCTAATATTGCGCTTTTTCATTTATTTTCCGAATGGTTTTATTATATTTAAAAATGGTTTTGAAATCAAGTAATACAGAACATTAATGAAGTTGAATAAGGTTATTTTTATTCCTTTTGTGAAACTTTCAGGCAAGTGACTTTCTTTTTGTAAAATAAAATAACCGCCCCGAGTGGGCGGCATACTTAAAGGGAATTGCATTATTTGTTGATTTCAAAGGGACTTTTTCCCTCCTGCACAATACGAATCATCAACTCTGCATTAGGGTAACCCTTAGTCTGATACAGCTGAACAACACGTTCCACATCATAAGGCACCCGCTGAATGGAGACGCTGTAACCCGGCCCATCCGTTTCCACAAGCACATAAGAAGCTAGGGGCAGTCCGTCAAAGGGCAGTCCCACGCTACCCGTATTAATCACACATTTACCCTGGAGAAAGCGAACAAAGGGCAGATGAATATGGCCATACACGTAAATGTGTGCTTCTTTGTCCTTCATTAACGCTTCTTCCAGTTTTTGTGGGGTTGAATCTGGCCAGACGACATCGAACAAGCTGTCCGGCACAGCATGAAAACCATGAATCTTCAACTGTTCACCCAAGGTGAGGTGCACTTCCTCCGGCAATCGGGCCAGGTAGTCCAGATCTTGATCAGTTAATTCCTGTAGGCACCACTCCCGCTCCTGGTTCATGACCTCCACAAAAGCCTCTGGCACTTCCCCTTGCTGTACGCCGCGAACGGTCCATTCATCCACATTACCTTTAATCACCTTGGCATCCAGTTGTTGCACAAGTTTCAACGCACGCTTTGGTTCCGGGCCACGGAAACACAGATCACCTAAAACCACCACTTGGTCTGCATTATTCTGCTCTAAGTCTTCCAGCACGGCTTCCAAAGCAACTGCATTGCCGTGAATATCTGACAGAAAAGCTATTTTCATGCCATACCCTCCCAAACAGTCTGAAAGCAGAGACAACTACCGATATCTTATAATATCACCATCACCATTATACCATGACCACCTTAGCCCACATAAATGAAAGAAATAGATATCTTTTGAATACACATAATAATAGGTACATTCCCTATAAACTTGATACTTTGGTTCAATTCGGTATAATTCTGTACCATATCACTTGCAGTCTATGGGCTGGAAGAATAAAGGAGGTTACACAACATGAAAAAAATGAATATCCTGACGGCTATTCTCTTCGCCTTTGTGGCTGCCATCATCTGTGGCGCACTTTTCGGATCTGCCATTGAGGTCGTCAAACCCCTGGGCGATCTGTTTCTGAGACTGATTCAGTTTATCATTGTTCCGCTAGTCTTGGCCAGTCTTGTTGTAGGTGTGGCCAGCACAGGTGATCCGAAAAAACTGGGCCGTATTGGTGGCAAAACCATTGTGTATTATCTGGGCACCACCCTGATTGCCATTACCATCGGTCTCACGATCGCCATAATTCTCTCACCGGGAGGCGGGGTAGATATCCCTCAGCAAGTAGAAGCACCCGAACCAAGAGAAACAGAAGGCTTTATCCAAACCCTGCTCAATATCATTCCTACTAATCCTTTAGCTGCTTTGGCTGAGGGGGCGATTCTGCAAATCATCTTCTTTGCCATCTGTCTAGGTTTGGGTATCACGCTGGTTGGAGAGCGGGCCAATCCGGTTTACCATTTCTTTGACGGTCTGGCTGAGATCATGTACCGCTTGACGGGCATCGTGATGGTTTTGGCTCCCATCGGTGTCTTTGGCTTGGTCGCTCCGGTCGTAGGACAACACGGTCTTTCTGTTTTGCTGCCCTTGTTGAAAGTCATTGTGGCCGTTGGACTGGCCTGCCTGCTGCATGTCCTGATCACCTACTCCATTCTGGTCAAAACACTGGGTAAAATGAGTCCGCTTAAGTTTTTAAAAGGAATTGCTCCGGCAGGAATTGTGGCCTTCAGTACAACCAGCAGTGCGGGTACATTGCCTGTCACGATTAAGAATGCCCGTGAAAATCTGGGTGTCTCCCACAGCACAAGCAGCTTTGTGTTGCCTCTAGGTGCCACGATTAACATGGATGGGACTGCTATATATCAAGGGGTGGCTGTCATTTTTATTGCTCAATTTTTCGGTTTGGAACTGACTTTCACACAGTTGCTTACCATCGTCCTGACGGCTACATTTGCCTCAATTGGAACGGCGGGAGTCCCCGGAGCAGGACTGATCATGCTGACCATGGTATTGACCTCGGTGAACATGCCCTTAGAGGGAATTGTCCTGATTGCCGGCATTGACCGCATCTTAGATATGTTCCGTACTTCTGTTAACGTTGTGGGTGATGCTTCTGCTGCTGTGGTGGTCGATGCTTCTGAACAACGTTACGCTGGTCAATACGCCGATGGACAGGACCAAGGGATGACAGGTTGAATATCATTCCTTTTAATTTCTTATTGTGCTCATAAGAATGATATAAGGCGCTTGATTCATATCTGCCCCTCCTAAACCGTTCAGTAGCCGAACTGGATCGTTCGGTAATATAGATAAATAAGCACCCATAGCATAAGTTTAAAGCCACCTGGCAAAGGTGGCTTTAAATCGTTAAGGCGATATAAGTTTAACCCGTGTGAACTTAAGTGGTATCCCCCTTAATAAGTTCAACACTCACAATGGTATTACTGATCATGTCTTCTTCATGGCCGCCTACCATTTTGATCAACGTTGAACATAGTACTTTTCCAATTTTGTCGATGGGCTGTTTAATGGTTGTCAGTTTAGGCAATTGGAGCATGCGGGTAAAGCTGTGAAAGTCATAGCCGACGATTTTCAGTTGTTCAGGCACTTTAATTCCTTGCTGGGCGGCATATACATACAGGGCATAGGCCACCAGATCATTGCTGCAGAAGATACCATCGAAATCGTTCAGATACTTGGATACCTCATGGGTAATCAGATCCCGATAGTAATCAAAAGTGAGGCGGTTAAATTCGCACTCGACAATTTTAAAGGGAATGTTGTGCTGCATACACTTCAACTTAAACGCATCGGCACGCCTGTTAGGCAACATATCCAGTTCCAGAGGGCCAGAAATATGCAACAACCGCTGGCACCCCCTGCTTATGAGGTGTTCCGTTGCCAATTCCCCACCCAGAAAATTGTCCGAACCGACATAAGGAATTTCCTCTGATATAATTCGGTCAAATGAAACAATGGGTAACTTCACTTTTTTGTATTCCTCAATGTCTAGAGTATGGCTGCACATGATAATCCCGTCTACCCGGTTTTCACGCAACATGGCGATATACTTTGCCTCTTTGTCTGGATCGTCGGAGGAGTTACAAATTAAGATCTTATAGTTTTGTTCATGGGCATATATTTCAATATATTTAATCAGTTCAGCAAAGAATGGATGGTTGGAATCTGGAACAATCACCCCAAGCAAGTATGATTGGCTTTTTTGCAAGGCACGGGCGATTTGATTGGGATGATAATCGATTTCTGCCATCGCTTGCTCCACTTTCCGGCGTGTTTCTTTGCTAATATACCCCCTATTATTTAGCACCCGTGAAACGGTGGTCACAGAAACGCCCGCTTTTTTAGCCACATCTTTAATACTGGGCATGGTGCTTCCTCCCTTCTCGCTACCCGGCTTGCTATCATCAACAGCCGGTCTGTGGATTCTACGATTGGGATAACAGTTTCTTACCTACCATCATTATACGGTAAATCTAGGAGCAAGTATAACACAGTTATGGTAACGTTACCACAAACGATAAGTTGTTTTGCTTACTATAAACACCTTGATTAATCACTATATATAGGAAGTCAAAAAATATTAGCAGAATAATTTTATAAAAATATATGAAAACGTTTGACATAAATTAAGGGGTGATAGTAGAATAGCATTGAAAACTCTTACATAATGAAGATAAGGGGGAGAACAATGAAAAAATTTTGGATTGTTTGCTTAACTCTGCTGCTTGCCTTGGTATTAACGGCTTGCGGGGAAAACGCATCTCAAAACGATTCAGAAAATGGTGACTCACAAGCCCGTGGCGGGTCTGCGCCCACTGAGATTTCTATTTTATTAAGCAAACCTGAAATTGCTAAACCTTTTGAGGAAACCGTGAAACGTTTTGAAGAGGAACACAACGTTAAAGTAACTGTAATACCTTTGGCCGGACAAACGCCATTTGAAAAAATGTCGTCCTTATATTCTTCCGGCAACCCGCCCACGATTATGATGGTTTCCCAGGAATTTGACACCTTTAAGGGCCACTTTTTAGATTTAACTGACCAACCCTGGGTGGAACATGTCCTACCTGGAATGACAGATTTTGTAACTGTTGACGGCAAAATCTACGGCATGCCAGTGACAGTGGAAGCTTTTGGCTTTATTTATAACAAAGCTGTCGTGGAAGAGGCCATCGGGGGAGCGTTCGTTCCTTCAACGGTTAAAACACACCAGGACCTGGAGAGCCTGTTTAAGCAGCTGGCTGCCTTGGAGGGTGTTGAAGCCATCCACGTTTCTCCCATGGACTGGTCATTGGGTGCACACTTGACCAATCCTTTCTTTGCCGCCCAATCTGAAAACCGTGAAGAACGTCACCAATTTATGCAAGACTTAAAAGACGGCAATGTCAGTCTGGCTGACAACAAGGTGTTTAACGGCTGGCTGAAAACCTTTGATCTCATGAAGGAATATAATTCTGAAAAACATTCTCCTTTGGGGACAAACTACGATGACGGCCCCCTTGCTTTGGCCGGCGGCAAAGTTGGCCTGTGGTTTATGGGTAACTGGGCTTATCCCCAATTGCAAGAATTAGACCCTGATGGGGAATACGGCTTTATCCCTGTACCGGTCAGTGACAATCCTGATGATTATGGTAACAGTCACATTTCCGTAGGGGTTCCTTCCTACTGGGTGGTGGATGATTCCAGATCCACACCTGAACAACAGGAGGCAGCACTTCAATTTTTGAACTGGCTCGTCTTGGATGAAACAGGTCAGGAGTATGCTGTAAACAAATTAAACTTGATCCCGGTCTTTGACAATTTCCAGATTAAACCTGAGGATTCTCTCTCCCTCTCCATTATGGAGCACATGGAATCTGGAAATACCCTGGAGTGGATGAACTCGTACTACCCTGCTGATGCTTGGCCCTCAATGGGTGCATCCCTGCAGAAATATTTAGCTGATCATATTGACAAAGATACATTAATTGCCGAACTTGAATTGTATTGGAATAGTGTCAAGTAATGAAACAGAGTGGGGTAAGCTTCGTCTTATCCCACTTTTTACACCATGATGTTAGGAGGAGCCTGCATGTACGGGGAACGTACACTATTGGAGAGAGTTAAGGTTTTTTCCTTGTTTGCCTTTATTCCGCTTTTTGCGTTTACAGCGGTCGTCATGATCCCCTTTTCGCTTGGAGTTGTGATGACTTTCACAGATTGGGCTGGCGTATCCACCTCAATCACATTTAAAGGATTAGAAAACTACCAAATTGCCTTTAGTGATCCCAATTTTGTTGCTTCCCTGTTTATAACGCTTAGATATGTGCTTTATACACTGGTGTTGACCAATGTGATTGCCTTTGGCCTGGCTTTGCTTGTCACCAGTGGGATGAAGGGGCAAAATTTTTTTCGCATGGGCTTTTTCACACCCAATCTGATCGGCGGCATTATTTTGGGCTTCATCTGGCAGTTTATTTTTTCCCGCGTTATCGTTTATCTAGGCGAAGTCTTAAACTTGCAAATGTTTTCTTCCTCGTGGCTGGCTGACCCGCAGAAAGCGTTTTGGACTCTGGTTATCGTTGGTGTTTGGCAATCATCCGGCTATATGATGCTGATTTATATCGCCGGTTTAACGGGAATCCCCAAATCCCTGCTGGAGGCGGCCGAGATTGATGGCGCTTCGAAATGGCAGCAGTTAATCCGGATTAAAGTGCCATTGATGATTACTGCCTTTACCATTAGTGTGTTTTTAACCTTGCAACGCAGCTTTGTGGTCTACGAAGTCAACTTATCGCTAACCAACGGCGGACCATTCCGTTCCACAGAGTTACTTTCTATGCACGTTTATAATGAAGCCTTTTTATATCAAAACTTTGGACCTGGTCAAGCCAAAGCCTTTATTCTCTTTTTGATTGTGGCAACCATTGCCATCATCCAGGTCAGGGCCATGAAAAAGTTGGAGGTGGAGGCCTGATGCAGCACAAAACTTCGACTGTGGTCAAGCCGGACAGCAATGCGCTCCTCAAAACGCATCCGCTGAAGCAGAAGCGGAAAGGGATCATACTGTTTCTGCTGTCCAGCATCCTGTTTGTCCTGTATATATTTCCCTTTGCCCTCGTGGTGTTAAATTCCTTTAAGGAACGTCTGGATATTGTGCAAAATCCCTTTTCACTGCCGGAGCAATTTAGTCTGGAAAACTACATATGGGCTTACCAAACCATGAACTTTCCAGCGGCTTTTATCAATTCCCTTATCATTACTGTCTTTTCCGTAGTGATTATTATTGTGTTTTCTTCCATGTTGGCCTACTTTTTAGTACGGTGGAAGTGGAGAATGAATCACTTCATTTTGTTTATGTTGGTGGCTTCCATGATTATTCCTTTCCAGGCTTTAATGATCCCTTTTGTTTCAGTATATGGAAACTTAGGCCTGTTAAACAGCAAATGGACCCTTATCTTTTGTTACTTGGGGTTTGGAGTCAGTTTGGCCACATTTATGTATCACGGCTTTATTAAAAATATTCCCAAAGAATTGGAAGAAGCAGCTTACATTGATGGTGCATCTAAACTACAGGTATTCTGGTATGTGGTTTTCCCGCTGTTAAAACCCATCACCATTACCATTGCCATTTTGGATGTACTGTGGATTTGGAATGACTTCCTGTTGCCTTCTCTGGTGCTCATTGATGAGAGCAACCGGACCATTCCCCTGTCCACGTTCTACTTCTTCGGCCATTATACCTCTGAATACGGCGCCGCAATGGCCGCCCTGGTGTTAGCCATCATTCCGGTCATCATTTTCTATTTGCTGATGCAAAAACAAATTATTAAAGGGGTATTGGAAGGGTCTATTAAATAATTAAGACACAACACGGCAACTAGAAAATAGATCAAAGGTGGAGTGAAATGAAAAAGATACTCAATCAAATGGACAATAAACTTGATGCAGCTCAACAATTCGTGGATGAAATGAAAAAAAAGACCAGCCACCACCCCTGGCGTCCTGTTTATCATGTGGCCCCTCCGGCCAATTGGATGAATGACCCCAATGGGTTCTGTTTCTTTAATGGGGAGTATCATCTGTTTTATCAGCACCATCCCTTTTCCCCCGAATGGGGCCCGATGTACTGGGGGCATGTGAAGAGCAAGGATTTGGTGTTTTGGCAACACCTCCCCATTGCCCTGGCGCCGGGCGAAGCCTATGACAGGGACGGTTGTTTTTCGGGCAGTGCTATTGAAAAAGACGGCAAACTATACCTCATGTATACCGGTAATGTGTGGACAGGACCAAATCATGATAAAGATCTGCAGCAAACCCAGGCTTTGGCCGTGAGTGACAATGGGGTGCGGTTTACCAAACTGGCTGAGAACCCGGTGATTGCTGCTGCACCGGAAGGAGACATACACCCCCACCATTTCAGAGATCCAAAGGTCTGGGAGCATGAAGGGCAGTACTATGCTGTGATCGGCTCCAAAACCAAAACCAACCAAGGCCAGGCCCTGTTGTTCCGTTCGCCTGATTTGATCAACTGGGAATTTGTCAATGTCATGGCCAAAGGGGAAGGAAACTTCGGTTTCATGTGGGAGTGTCCCGATTTCTTCCATTTAGACGGTCAAGATGTGCTGGTCATGTCCCCCCAAGGCATGAAACCGGAAGGCATCTATTACCATAACCTGCATCAATCGGGTTATGTCATCGGCACGTTAAACTATGAAACAGGGCAACTTTCCCACGGCCCTTTTCAGCTCTTGGATTATGGCTTTGATTTTTATGCCCCTCAAACAACAATTGACAACAAAGGAAGAAGAATCCTCATCGCCTGGATGGACATGTGGGAGAGCCCCATGCCTACGCAAACCCATGGTTGGGCTGGAGCGATGACGCTGCCCCGCTTGCTGAGGATCGAAAATGGACAGATTGTCTCAATACCTGTACCAGAGTTAGAACGGTTGAGGGAAAATGAAGTAGCTTATACACAGGTGACGGTGGAAGGTGAGCTTGCCTTGGAGGGAATCAGCGGGGATCACGTAGAACTGGAGCTCGTCATCGATGCCCAGGCCGCTTCCCGCTTTGGGTTGAAACTAAGAGTGAATGAAGAGAGAGGGGAAGAAACAGTCCTGACTTACACCAAAGATGACGGCCTCGTGAGCCTGGACCGCAACCGCTCGGGTCAAGGTCCTGGCGGCATCCGCCAGGCAGAAGTCCCCTTGGAAAATAACCAGCTCCACTTGCGCTGTTTTATTGATAAATCGTCTGTGGAAATTTTTATCAACGGCGGGACAACAGTGATGACGGCCCGTGTGTATCCCAGTGAAGGGGCCACCGGCATCCGCTTTTTTGCCGATCAGCCTGTTCAAATCATCAACCTGAAAAAGTGGGACTTAAAACATGCTATAATTAATTATTAATTAAAGTTTTTGCCAAACAGACAAGGAGTGTTTAAACCATGAAAACCTCAGCCGATTCGCTGGTTGTCACCATCGGCGAGCTTTTGATTGACTTTTTTTGCACCGATGTAGACGTGGATTTGACCCGGGGCACCCACTTTGTAAAGCAGGCCGGCGGTGCGCCGGCCAACGTGGCCGCAAGCGTAGCCAAACTGGGCGGCCAGGCTGCTTTTGTCGGCAAAGTGGGCCATGATCCGTTTGGCACCTTTTTAAAACAGGTGTTGGATGAGCAACAGGTGGATACCTCCATGCTGGTCATGGATGAGCACGCTCCCACCACCCTTGCCTTTGTTTCCCTGACCAAAGAGGGGGAACGGGACTTTGTGTTTAACCGGGGAGCGGATGGCCTATTAAACTATGATGAGTTAGACCTGGAAAAGATCCGCCAAGCAAAAGTGATTCATTTCGGTTCGGCAACCGCCTTGCTGGACAATCCATTCCGGGACACCTACTTGCGCCTCATGGCAGAAGCCAAGGAAAATGGACAGCTGGTTTCCTTTGATCCCAACTACCGCGGGGACCTGTGGAAGGGCAGAATAGAGGAGTTTGCCCACTTATCCCGCCAAGCGCTAAGCCAGGCTGATTTCGTCAAAGTCAGTGCCGAGGAACTGGAAGTGATAAGCGGAACATCCGAGCCAACCCAAGGTGTGCGAAGAATACATCAGTTAGGCCCCCAGGCTGTAACCGTCACCCTTGGCAAGCAAGGAACATTCCTCTCTGCCGGGGAGCAACAAACCCTGGTGGAAAGCATCCCGGTTAAAGCGGTGGATGCCACAGGGGCGGGTGATGCCTTTGTGGGAGCCGTATTGTTTCAGTTGGCCCGCCTGGATGATCCCCAACAGGCCTTAGGCGATATGGGACAAATGCAGGAGATCGTCGCTTTTGCCAATAGGGTGGGGGCCCTCGTGTGCACCAAAATCGGCGCCATGGCTGCCTTGCCGAGCTATGATGAGGTCATGAAAGTGGTATAATGAATAAAAAAGCAAAGGGGATGACAGGCTTGAAAATGCCGAATCAAGCCGGCCGTTACACCTATCAAGACTGGCTGAAATGGGAAGGACGCTGGGAACTGATTGACGGCAAACCCTACAACATGACACCTGCTCCATCCTGGGAACATCAGTATATCGTTGGCGAACTTCATTTTGCTTTGCGGGCGTATTTTGGCAACAAAGCCTGCTATGTGGCGGTTGCTCCTTTTGATGTGTATTTAAGCGCAAAAGAAGATTATGACCATCCCGATCATGTCCTGCAGCCTGATCTGTCTGTCATCTGTAATCCCAATCAACTGGCTTCCAAAGGGTGTTACGGCCCCCCAACGCTGGTAGTGGAAGTACTATCACCTGCAACAGCATTGAAAGACCGGAACGAAAAGTTGAAGCTTTACCAGCAATTTGGTGTCCAAGAGTACTGGATTGTGGATCCCGGCTACAAAATGGTCGAAGTACTGGGACTCGAGGATGGTTATTACCGCACAAAAGAGGCCTTCGGCAAGGAAGGCCAATTAAGGTCGTTTATTTTTAAAGATCTAACGATTAATTTAAAACCCGTTTTCCAGTTTGAACAGGACAAGACTCCTTAAAGCACCTGCTGCTCTTCACTGGCGGAAGGTGTCTCCTTAAACGGCCAAAAATTGGCCTGGCCAAACATCCTGACCATGACTGGTACAAAGAGGGGCAGCACCACCAGAGCATAAAGGAACAGCCCCTTCAGGACGATAGTGGCAATTTGCATCAGGGAGAGGACCCCTGATGGGTACATGGCCGCAAACGTCCCACCTAGAATGACAGCAGCAGAGATAATCACGGTGCCCATATTGCCCATGGCCAGCAATATGCCTTCCTTGACCGACAGGTGCCGGTATTCGTTAAAGCGGTTCATCAAGAAAATGCTGTAGTCGATCCCCAGGGAGATCAGCATCACAAAAGCAAAGAAAGAGACCGCCCAATTAATGCCCGAATACCCCAATGCGTTGACAAAAATCAGTTCTGTGACCGCCATGGACGTATAATAGGTTAAAACAAGGGAAGCAATCAAATAGATGGGCATCACCAGGGAACGAAGCACAACGACCAGGATAAGGGCAATGCCCAACAGCATCAGCACCACTGTGCGCGCATAGTCTTCACTGGAAATGTGGTACAAATCAGCATAGGTGCTGGTCACACCGCCCACAGCCAGTTGAGCCCCTTCCAGTTCTGTATCTTTGACCGCCCGTTGAACAGCTTCCTCGAGTTGTGGGATCATGGCCAACGCTTGTATAGCGTAGGGATTGTCGGCCAGGATCACATCAAAGGTGGCTATCCTCTGATCGGCAGAGAGATAAGCCTCCAGCGCTTGCTGAAACTCAGCGCTGTCCAACACCTCCTGGGGCACATGCCAGCCGGCCATTTCCTCGTCAACGACAGCAGAGAGTTCAGCCAGATAATGTTCTGCCTGGGCCAAGCCGTCCGCCACTTGATGCAAGCCAGCTGTGCTTTGATCCAAACCGCTGATCAAGGCATCCATTTGTCCCCCCAGTTGTTCAAAGCCCAACAGCAGTTCCTGCTGTCCTTTATTCACCCGGTCCAGTCCGCCAGACAAAGAGGGCAGCTGACCGGTGATCTGCTGCTGGCCATCCGCTAACTCGTTCAAACCATCTTCCAACTCTTCAAGGGCGGTGATCAGTTGATCCAAACCGGCCAGTAAAGCTTGCTGGCCGCCAGCCACGCCGGACAGGGCGGCATTGGCCTCGGCTAAACCTGTTTTGATCTGGGCCAAGGCCGCATTCAACTGCTCCAACCCGGCGGCCAGCTGCTGCCCTTGCTGGAGCAAGACAGCTGTGGCCTGCTTCGTTTGCTGGTACTCTTCATCCTGCTGCAATTGGGGGTGCCTTTCCTCCACGCGTTGCAAAGACTGATGGACCTGAGACAGTTGCTCCACCAGACGGGCCAATCCTACCTGGAGCTGGCGATACTGTTCAGCGACAGAAGCCAGGCTTTCCTCTGCTGTTTGGTAGCCTTGCAGCAGTTGTTCAGCCCCTGCCTGCAGCTGGCGGGCGTTGGCTTCACCCAGGCCAGAGCTGATTTCCTCAATCCCGTCCCGCCCCTGTTCCAAACCTTCCTGCAGTGTGGCCGCTTGTTGAGCGACCAGGAATCCCTCGACTGGTTCCCCTAATGGTCTGGTGACAGAACGCACCTGCTCTACACCATCCACTTTGGCAAGCTCCCGGCTGATTTTTTCAAGCAGCACCAGATGGTCCGGTCCGTCCAGCGGTGCATGGTGCCGCAGCACCACCTGGACAGGCATGGCTTCACCGGGTCCAAAACGTTCGCTGATGATGTGAAAGCCTTTGACAGAAGGATAGCCATCTCCGATCTCTTCTGTCAGGTCAAAGGAGATCTGTCCGTCATACGCGAGCAGAACAGGCGCGGTAATCAGAGCAACAACGGCCAGGGCGATGAGCGGCCGGGCCAGAGCAAAGCGGCCGGCGGCATCCCACAGCTTACTGGGACGGTGTTCCAATTGGCCCCTGACCGGCCAAAACAGCCTGGGACCCATGAGGCCCATAAACACTGGAACAAGGGTGTTTAAGGCCAACAACAGGATGGCCACTCCGACAGCCACAGCTACCGCCGATTGATACAGTTGGAAAGTGGATAAACCGACTGTGGCAAAGCCGATCATCACTGCCAGACCGCTGTACAAAACCGTTTTTCCTGCCGTACGGTAGGTGGCTGCCACCGCCTCGGTACGGTTATCCTGGCGGATCAGGCCACTTGTCTTTCAGTATGCCTCTCATGCTTTTTCCTCCATCTCCCGTAAGATGTGATTCAGTTTTTCATATGTGTTGATAAAGGTTTCGATCTCCTGTTGTGAAAAATGAGTGATCACTTTTTTGACCAGCTTGTATATTTTTTCTTCAGTTGCAGCCAGCCACTTTTTTCCGGCGGGTGAGAGTTCAAGATAGACCAGACGGCGGTCACGAGGATCGCGTTTCCGTTCCAGAAAACCTTTATCCACCAGCCTGTTGGTGATGGCTGTAATTGCGCTTTTGTTAACCACAAAGGCGGCTGCCAACTGCGTTGATGTACATTGGCCACACCGTTGGATATAACGCAGCAAAAAAAATTGATCAGTTGTCATATCCTGATCCAGCTCTGATTTGACCAGGGTGGCTGCCCTTTTCGTTACGAAGAAAGAGATGGACAGATAACGGTCGACGAGGTGTCGGATGCTTTCCTGGTGCACGATTTCACTTTCCCTTCTGGCACGAGATCCTCGATACACGCAACTCCTTGCTCAATCCGTACTCAACGATCTTTTACAACCAATTGATTCAATGATTTAACTATTAAACAGTTTAACTATATGGCCGGATTTCTGTCAAGCGCGTGTCTATTAAGGATTACAAGGGTTCACCAGCATACGATGCGTTTTGAGCGAATTGTTCTTCAAGAGTCGTTAGAATTTAAGTGGAGGAAGTGTTCAAATATGCTACAATTGTTTTAAAATAAACGATGGAAAGGTGGTTCCTGTGAACGTTAAACCGGATTGGGCTCAGCTTGTAGAACAGAATATACTGATGCAGCTTGATGGCATAGATGAGCATGATCCTGGTTTACAACATATATTGGACGAGCATCCTGAGGTGAAGCTGCTGATGGAACGGCGCAGCCACTTGCCTGATCAGGTGGTTATTAATGGCGTGAATCCGATTTTACATGTCTATATGGAAGGCATTGTTGAAAACCAGCTGGCCGATCCCCAGCTGGAAAGCTTGCAGATCACAATGCGCCGGCTCAGGGACATGGGCTTAAGTGACCATGCGGCCCGGGCCAATATTGTGCGGGTCTTTATTCACTTTTTTTATCAAACACTAAAATCTAAGCAACCGTTCGACACGGAAGGTTATCATGCTGCGGTGCGCCTATTAGGGGTCAAGTGGAAAAAAACCGGCCGGAACGACCCTTGTCCTTGCGACAGCGGGCGCAAATACAAACGATGCTGTATGCCGGTGAAGAACAATGTTCCTGTTCTGGCAGAGATTGATCCGATGGCCGGTTTGTTATGTCTGGGTCAAGGCGCCTATTACTTTGGCTCACCAGCATTGATCGCAAAAGACCCCCTTGATCCCCTCTTGCAACTGGAAAACAGGGCTCATATTGCCCATTACTTTAAAGAGGCAGGAGATATGAAAGGAGCTGAACTGGCGCTAAAAGAAAATGTACGCCAAGCCCGGAAAATGGATCATTTGAGTTATCTCAATAATGCCCTACAAGATTTGCAAATGTTTTACCAGAACCACTCTGGCTACGAACAACAAGCGTTAGAAGTCACTGAGGAATTAATGGATCTGGCTGAAGATGAATATCAACGGGGCAATTATTGGTGTGACAAAGCGGATATCCTGGCAGATGCCGGCCAGGTGGCTCAAGCAGAGGAAGAATACCAGCATCTGTTCAAGGCGATGCCCAACTGGCAATATGGCCGGTACCGCTATGCCTCCTTCCTGGAACATATAGGCCGCAAAGCGGAAGCTGTCTCCCTGTTAAAAGAACTTGTTGCAGCACAGGAGAACATAGATGAGGAGACCTGGCAGGCCGCCCGTGACCTGCTGGACACTCTGGAACAATGAACCACACCTGCCACGCAGTGTCAACAGCAAACATAAAGTTTTTTATTACAGAGACAATGTCCACGTTTTTCGCCTCATTGCGGTATATCAAGTGATTAGCGACCTGTCGTTAGCGGGCTTCAAGAAGCAACAAGTGAGGGCTCTCAATATACTTGATCACATCCTGCATAAACCGGGCTGATTGCGCCCCGTCAATGATGCGGTGGTCAAAACTGAGCGACACCCCGATCACCCGGCGGATCACCACTTGATCTCCTTCGAGAGGATCCTCCTTCACCACCGGTTTTTTATAGATTTTATGCACACCCAGGATGGCCACCTGTGGCGGTTGAATAAGCGGTGTGGCCCACATGCCTCCAATGGAGCCGATATTGCTGATGGTAAACGTGCCCCCTTGCATCTCTCTTAAGGTGAGCTTTTGCTCCCGGGCCTTCTCTGACAGCCCTTGGATTTCCCGGGCCAGTTCAAGGATGCTTTTTTGACCGGCTTGTGGAATGACCGGAACAACCAGCCCCTGGGGCGTATCCACAGCGATGCCGATGTTGATCTCCCGGTTAAACAGAATTTCGTCCCGTTCCTCATTAAATGTGGCATTGAACAGAGGGTGTTTTTTCAAGGCATAGACCACTGCCTTCGTGATGAAAGGCAGGTACGTCAGCCGCACCCCTTCCTCTGTTGCCGACGCTTGCATACTTTCCCGCATGCGGATCATACCGGTTGCATCTGCTTCATCAAAACCGGTGCAATGGGCAATGGTCGCCAGAGACAGTTTCATATTGCGGGCCATCGCCCGGCGGATGCCTTTGAGCTGTACCCGTTCTTGATCAGCTTCCTCTGCTGTTTGTATGGCTTGGACCAGCTGCTGCCCGGACTTGTGCATCTGGGAGGGGGCCAACTCCTGTTCAGCGGCCAGCTGCTCCCTGGCCTGGGCATAGCGGCGCACATCCTCCTCCGTAATACGTCCCTGTTTACCGGTCCCTGCCACTTCTCTCAGATCCACTTTCAGTTCGCGGGCCAGCCGTCTAACCGAAGGGACAGCGAGGGGCACTCCCGATCTTAATTTATGCGCCGTTTGCTGCTCAGTCTCCCGTCCCGGAGCGGGGGCAATCAGCTCCGCTGACGAAGCGTTGTGCTCTCCTTTGTGGATTTCAGTATTTCGGTCCATCTGTGGATGCTGTTCCGTTTCAAGCTGTTTTGTTGCAGATTGTTCGGAATCGATGGTGACCAGTACCGCGCCCACTGGCACCACATCACCTGCTTCAGCCCAGAGGCGCTTAACCTTCCCGGCTGCAGGTGAGGGAAGTTCGACCACCGCTTTGTCTGTTTGCACTTCGGCCAGCACCTGATCCTCTTCAACCATCTCCCCCTCACTGACACACCACCTGACAATCTCTCCTTCTGTGATTCCTTCACCCACATCAGGCAACTTAAATTCAACCAGCATCTCCCGCCATTCCCTCCCTTATCTAATTAATAGTCCAACAGCTCATGGACGGCCTGTAATATCCGCTCCTCATGGGGCAGCCACTCATCTTCAACCTGAGGAACAGGGTAAGGGGTGTCATAACCGGTCACGCGCATCACCGGGGCATGGAGATAGAGAAAGACTTTTTCCATGATCCGGCTGGCCAGCTCAGCCCCGAATCCCCCTGTTTTGACCGCTTCATGGACAACCAAGGCCCGCCCTGTCTTGCTGACCGAGTGCATGATGGTCTCCTCATCCAGTGGAATCAGTGATCTGAGGTCGATCACCTCAAGTGAAATGCCCCGTTCCTGCTGGAGTTGCCCGGCCAGCTTGTGCACAAGCCAGACAGGTGCCCCCCAAGTGAGTACTGTGGCATCCCTTCCTTCGCGCACCACCCTGGCCTGGCCCAGGGGAATGCGATAAGGTGCTTCCGGCACCTCTTCCTTGATGGCCCGGTACAGCTTCATCGGCTCGGCAAACAGTACCGGATCGGGGTCATCAATCGCTTGCAGCAACAGCCCTTTGGCATCATAGGCAGAACTGGGAATGACCACTTTGAGGCCTGGGGTATGGGTGAACAACGCTTCTAGACTGTCCGCATGCAATTCCGGGGTACGCACCCCTCCACCAAAGGGGGCCCGTACCACCAGCGGCAAAGCGTACCGTCCCGCTGAACGGAAACGCAGGCGTGAAGCTTGTGAGGCCAGTTGATCCATCGCTGGATAGAGAAAGCCCATAAATTGAATCTCAGCCACCGGCTTCATCCCGTTTACAGCCAGACCAATGGCTGAGCCAATAATCGCCGATTCGGACAAAGGGGTATCCACAACCCGCTGCTCGCCAAAACGGGCCTGCAGCTGGTCAGTGGCCCGGAACACACCGCCATTTTTGCCCACATCTTCCCCAAAGACGATCACAGCCGGATCCTGATCCAATGCCTGGGCCAAAGCTTGATTAATGGCCTGGATCATGGTTAATTGTGCCATGAAACACTCCCCTTTCTCTGTGTCCAGGACAACACCTCTTCTTTTTGACGCAGCAGGTCTTGGGGGGGATTGGTGTACACATAATCAAACGCTTGATGAAGCTGTGACCTTGGTGTTTGTTCTGCTTTCTTGAGTGCTTCGTCCATGACAGTCTTAAATTCAGCGGCTGATTGTTCCTCTTCATGCTCTGACCATAAGCCTTCACGTTCCAGGAACAGACGAAAACGCCTGAGGGGATCGCGCTGTTGTTTCCATTGTTCAAGCTCCTCCGCCGGACGGTAGCGGGTGGGATCATCGGCCGTGGTATGGGGACCCAGGCGGTAGGTGAGCGCTTCAATCAAGGTGGGACCTTCTCCTCTCCGGGCCCGCTCCACCGCCTCTTTGGCCACCTGGCAGACGGCCAAAACATCATTCCCATCCACCCGGACACCTGGCAGTCCGTAACCCTGGGCTTTATCTGCAATTACCGTGTGGCCCGTCTGCTTGCTCAAGGGCACGCTGATGGCCCACTGATTGTTTTGGCAAAAGAATACGACCGGTGCTTTTAACACAGAGGCCAAATTGAGGGCTTCGTGAAAATCCCCTTTCGAAGTAGCGCCATCTCCAAAATAGACCAGCGCCACCCGGCCGTCCTGCTTCAGTTTGGAAGCCCACGCTGCACCCACTGCCTGAGGAAGCTGGGTGGCAATCATAATGGAGATAGGGAACAAATTGTACCCCTCCTCCAGTCTTCCCCCTTCCAGATGCCCCATGGTGTACAACAGAGCTGATGTGTAGGAAAGGCCGAAGTTAAAACAGGCGGCCAAATCCCGGTATGTAGGAAACAACCAGTCCCCCTTTTCCAGCACATAAGAGCTGCCCACTTGGGCGGCCTCCTGTCCTTCTAAAGGTGCATAAGTGCCGATACGTCCCTGCCGCTGCAGCCGCACAGCCCTCTGATCAAATAACCTGGCCCATTGCATCCGTCTGTACAGGTCTTTCAGCTGTGCGTCTGATAAATTTTGGGGTTGCTCTCCTACCACTCTTCCGTCTTCATTCAGCACCTGGACTAACCCCGCCTCACAAATTCCCATCCTTTCAACCCCCTCATACAAAATCAACATACCTTTATAAACCAGAATACCCACGTTTAATGTTCCGTATTTTTAATATATCATAAATAATCTGAAACAAACAGCAATGTACTGCCCCAACGGAGCAGCACATGTCAGGCAAATGGAAGAATGTGGCCTTACACTTAAGCGGAGGGCACCGAGGGCTTCTGAACAGTACCCTTGTGCAGATCGGCAGGGGACCCTTGATGTTGCAAATGACCTGCCGGGGGCTCCTGATCCTGGTTAAAGAATAGATTTTTGTACCTGTAGAGGTAGAACAGCGCTAAACAGAAGGCCAACAAGTCAGCCAGAGGAAAGGCTAACCATATGCCGGTCAAACCCCAGAAGGGCGGTAAGATAAACAGCAAGGGAATCAGAAACAGCACCTGGCGGGCCATGGATAAAATCAATGCGGCCCTGGCCTTGCCCAAAGCTTGGAAGACGCCTCCTGTTACCATCTGGATGCCAATTGTCATGCACAGGGCAAACATGAACCTGAGTGCAGTGGAACCCATCTCCAGCACTTCCGTATCATTGGTAAAAATCAATAAAAACAACTTGGGAAAAGCCATGACCAGGACAAAAATCACCAATCCCATCAATGTCGACACTTTATAGGCCAGCTTGATCGTCTCGCTGACACGTTGATACAACTGGGCGCCGTAATTGTAACCCACGATGGGTGCAGTGCCTTGCATAATGCCCAGCATAGGCAGAATGGTAAACATAATGATGCGGTGAACAATGCCAAACACGGCCACAGCCAAGTCACCGCCATGGCTGATCAGCATGTGGTTGGCCACAACGAACATGATGCTTCCCGCCACCTGGTGCACAAAAGCAGATGACCCAATAGCCAAAATCTGTTTGAGAATAGTCAAGTTGGGACGCAAATAAGCCGGCTTGAAAGTAAGGCTGCTTTTTCCCGACTTGAAATAATAGACCAGGTAAACCGCCGTTATGGCTTGGGCTAAAACGGTTGCTCCTGCCGCTCCCCTGATGCCCCAACCGAAACCAAAAATAAACAGAGGGGTAAGCAGCATATTTAAGCCCGCAGAGATGACCATGGTCAACATCGCCATCTTGGCATTGCCTTCAGAGCGGATAATATTGTTCATAGAAAACCCAAAAGCAAAAAAGACTGTGCCGTATAAAATAATGCCCAGATAATCCCTGGCATAAGGCAAAATGGTCTCACTGGCACCAAAGGCATACAACAGCGGTTCAATGAAACTTAAAGCGGCAATCACACCGATCCCACTAACGATTAATACAATACTGATCACATTGCCAAACACATGGTTGGCCTCATCCGATTCACCAGCGCCCAGCCGTCTGGAGATGACCGAAGCACCGCCAATACCAATCGCACCGGCTATGGCCATGACGATCATTTGGACGGGAAAGGCGATCGAAACAGCCGCTACCCCTATCGTCCCTACACTTCTGGCAATAAAAATGGCATCTACCACGTTATATAAAGCCATGACAAACATGCCTACCATAGCCGGGATGGACAAACTGGCCAGCAATTTGGGGATGGGCTCCTTACCCAAACGCTCACTTTGTATTTTCATCAATACCTCTCCCTTGTCCGTCTATTTGCACTTTTGATGAATGTAGTCAGCGGCATTTTCAGCCATCCGTATTAATGTATGTAACGTACGCTCTACTTCTTCTTCAGTCAGACCTTTACAAATAATTTCTGTCCATTCCTGCAAAATGGAGTACAGAGTGGGTTTAAAGCTTAGCCCTTGTTCGGTCAGAAACACTTTGTTGGAACGCCGGTCTTGTTCATTGGTTTTGCGAATGACGTAACCTGCCTTTTCCAACTTATCAATGGCGCGGGCTGTTGTCCCTTTATCCATATTTAAGTAGTGGGCCAATTTTTCCTGGGGCAGCCCGTCTTGGTGATACAAGGCCAACAGAAACAAAAACTGTCCTGTGCCAATATTGTATGGTTCCAGCTTTTTGGACACATAGATTTGACTGTAGCGGTACAGCAATGAAATCCATCTGCCAATTGACTCTTTAGCCATGTTGATCCCTTCCAACCTATTAGTTGCAAATGCAACAATGACTCACAGCTATTATAACTTTACACTGGTTGACTGTGCAACGATAATTGTATTAAAAATCCCCCAAAAATACGTTTTTGGGGGATTTCTCACACAGGGAGAACCACATTGCTTGCCGTTTCACTCTGATCACTAGCCAAGTGCTGCCTGCTGAGCGATGCTCCAGTCGAAGCATCAAACAAATGCAGGGCGTGTCTGTCAAAAGATATTTCCACTTTGCCTCTCAAACCTGCTATCAATTTTTTGTCACTAAACAAGCGGAACAATGAGCTGCCAACCGTCACATTGACCAAGGTGGAATGACCCAGAGGCTCTAGCAGATTGACGGCCCCTGTTAATGAAATCTGACCCTTTTTGCCCAGTTTTAAATCATGGGGCCGTACCCCCAGGTAGACATGTTGGCCGTCATGGACGTTAAATTCCTTGAGGCAGCGGCCCAAGTTGATCTTTGTGCCCTCTGCGGCAAACTGAAGCTGATCATCTTGCACAGATAAGCGGCCTTTCAAAAAGTTCATGGGCGGGCTGCCAATGAAATGGGCAACAAAATAGTTTTTGGGGTGATGATACAAATCAAGGGGCTTACTGTATTGGACTAATTCCCCATCTTTCATAATGGCAACCCGGTCTGCCATCGTTAAGGCTTCTTCCTGGTCGTGGGTGACCATGACAGTGGTTATCCCCAATTCCTGTTGAATCCGCTTAATCTCCTCTCTCATCTCAATCTTTAAGCGGGCATCCAGGTTTGAAAGGGGTTCATCCAACAGAAGCAATTTCGGTTCTTTCACAACAGCACGGGCCAGGGCGACCCGTTGCTGCTGGCCGCCGGACAGTTCGCTGGGCAGGCGGTCCAACAGGTGCTCCAGTTTGACCAGTGCTGCTGCTTCTTTGGCCCGTTCAATCCTTTCTTTCTTGGGCACTTTCATTTGTTTTAACGGGAACATAATGTTTTCCAGCACAGTCATGTGCGGGTATAAGGCGTAGCTCTGAAACAGCATCCCGATGTGCCGGTCTTTAGGCTCCACTTCATTGACAAGCTGACCGTCAAACAGAATGTCGCCCTCGGTTGGCTTATAAATCCCGGCCAGCATGAGCAAGGTGGTCGACTTGCCGCAGCCGCTTGGCCCCAGCAAAGCCACAAATTCACCGTCCTCTATCACCAAATTGAGATTCTCGATCACATGTGCTTTTTCAAAGCGTTTGTACACGTTTCTTAACTCTATTTTCATACTCCCTTACCTCCTCCCGCATGAATCTGCATGAGCGATTTTTGGGTGAGAATGAAAAAGGCGATAACAGGCAGCATATAGAAGACCGAAACAGCTGTCAATAAACCATAGGGCACTACATTGGGATCGCTCAACAGCTTCTGCAAATAGGTGGCTAAAGTGATGTTGCTGTCACTGATGATAAAGGTGTATAGCAAGAGGAACTCCGACCAGCCGGACAAGAATGAAAAGATACTTACAGCCGCAATCCCGGGCTTAACCAAGGGAAGAACAATGGTATACCACACCTTAAACCGGTTGCAGCCATCGATTAAGCCGGCCCATTCCACATCCCAAGGCACATCATCGAAGAATCCTTTCATAATCCACGCCGTGAGCGGGATTTGCAGCGCTGTTTTCACCAGCACTACGCCCCATAACGTGTCAAACAGGCCCAAGAAGTTGAGGATATAGAAGACGGCAATCAGCAGGGCGATACTTGGAAAGGCATGTAAAATCAACGTTATCTTTAATAATCCTTGACGGCCGGGAAACCTTAAGCGGGACAGGGCAAATCCGGCCATCACGCCAATGATGACCTCCAGGATGGTCAACACACCGGCAAAGACTAAAGAGTTCCATGTGGCCAGCCAAATACTCGGGTAAACCGAGCTGGCAATTTCCACGTTCGTCCACAAAAAACGCCAGTTGTCCAGGGTAAAGCCGACCGGTATAAAACCATGCTTCATCTGGCTGGAAAAGGAATTTAAAAGCAGCCACACATACATCAGAATGACGGGCAAGGTCGTGATGAACAAGATGGAGAAAGCTACTACATAGGGCATGCGCCGTTTCCATCTTGACGTTTTGGCAAAGGAAACATTTCTTTCTGTTTCTGATCTGTACACAGCTTCCATGCCTCAACCCCCTTGATGCCTACTCTATCCGCGTTCCTCTTTCCATCTTTTTCATACCGAACACTTTCCATAAGATCACAGTCAGGACAATGGCCACTGCGACAAGGACAACAGAAACTGCTGCCCCGTAACCAAACTCAAAATATTGAAAGGCTTTGTGATAAGAATAGAGGGCCAGCACCGTACTGTCAAAACCGGGTCCTCCATTGGTTAACAGCAAAATGTATTCATAGGAGGTAAGCAATGACAAAAGCTGCCAAATGGTGACAAACATCACCGGCCAGCGCAAGGCAGGCAGGATAATGTCCTTGATGATCGACCAATGGCCGGCTCCGTCTACTTTGGCCGCTTTGAACAAATCCTGGGGAATCGACTTAATGGCGGATGAAAAAATAATCATGCCAAAAGAGGCGCCGATTAAGCCATTGGCCAAAATAATGGCTGTCATGGGATAATTGACCAGCCACATGGTGGGCGGCATCCCCATCAGTTCCCTGATGCTGTTTAAAACCCCGTAACTGCTGGGGTCAAAAAACCACAGCCATAATAAGACATAGACAACGGGTGGTGACATCCTGGGCAGCATCCAGATGGTTCTGAAGAATAATCCGATTGATTCTTTCTGAATAAAGTAGGTGGTGAACAAGGCCAGGGCCAGGCCAAAGAGGACGTTAATGCCCAGGGTGAAAAAGACGTAGACAAACGTGTTGGTCAAGATGGCCGGAAGAGTGGGATCTTCAAGAAGGAATCTGTAATTTTGAAAACCAACAAAATCCCATCTCATCGCTGAGCCCATGCTGGTAAATGACAACACCACAATTAAAACAACAGGTAAGAAGTAAAATATTGTAACCATGATAAAGAAAGGGCTGAGCATAAATGCAGGCAAGCCCCATTTTTGCATATTTACAGCGAACCGCTGCGCTTTATCCATAACCCCTTCTCCCTCCTCATTGTGAGGTTGCCCCCTGTTTGGACAGGGAGCTTGTTGCTGCCTTTGCAGGAAGGACTTACTCTACAATACTTAGTTGATCTCGCAAGTCATTCTTTAACTGGACTTCCAAAGCTTCCAGAGCCTCTTGGGGCGTTTGTCTGCCCAGCTGAACAGCTTCTATGGCCTTAAAGACGGCATTGCTGTACGGCTCATATCCCTCATGATTAGGTAAGAAGGTGGTATATTGGGTCATATAGGCAATTTCACCCAGCGTGATATTCGCTTGATAATCTGGATGGTTGGCCGCGCTTTCTGTCACGGGCAAATGATAGGTTTCTACATTATGAGTGGTTTGCAGATCTGGATGGATGACATGCTCCAACAGCCGGATAATCAGCTCTTTATGTTCTGCGTTGGCGGAGACGAAGTAGGCAAAGGGATGCGACAGTGTCAGGGCTTGTCCGCCTTCTTCAGCAGCGGGATACAGCATCATCCCGAAGTTTTCCATCACCCATTCAGGGTCAACTTTACCCAATTCCTTGTGGAAATTATCTTCTCCCCAGTTGAAGATATTCCAAATGCCCCCAAAGTAGAAGAGCACCTCACCATTGACCACCATGGAATGGATATTGGACCATTCCATAGACAGCAATCCTTCGGGGATCAGTTTTTTCTGGGCGATTTCATGGAAAAAGCTCAGTTGCTTAAGAACAGCTTCTTTATCAAAGACGATCTTGTTTTCTTCGGGATCATACAATGTCCCACCAAAATTGTAGAGCATGACCTGAAAATCGGGGCCGTTAACGGGTCGGTGCACAATGCCATACTTGGCGGTCCCGCTTGAAACCGCCTCTTCAGCAACCTGAATCAAGTCATTAAGTGTAAACTCACCAATTTTGACCTTTTCAGGCAGGCGCTCAATCTCTTCTTCACTCCAGCCCAATTCTCTTAAAATATTTTTGTTATAGAAGACGGGACGCGCTTCCGTGTCTTGGACCGCTCCCCAAACGTGTCCTTTGTAGGTGACCGCATCCCACAGGACTGGGTAAACATCGGCGTAGGCCTCAGATTCTTTTAGCTCGTCCAAAGGTTGAATGTAGCCACCGTCTGCCAGCCAGCCAGTATTGGGATGACTTGCGACATAGATGTCAGGTTCCTTACCAGACTGGAAGGCCAACATAAATTGTCTGGCGTAATCCTCCCAGCTGCCTTCAAACATTTGGGTTTCCACTTCTACCCGGATATTTTGCCCTTCTTTTTCCAATTCTTCATTTAACATCTCCGCTGCCCGGACCAGATTATCCACCCGTGTGGTTTCAGGACTTGGAGCCTGTGCAGTGATTGTGACAACGTCAACCTCATCATTTTTCTGCACCTCTGGTTGATCTCCAGCCGCTGGTTCACTTGTTGAACATCCTGCTAAAGCGGTGAAAGTGAATCCTAAACAGAGAACAATGATCAACCAGTGTTGTAATTTCCCCATCAAAGATCCACCTCCGCAAAATTTTAGGTTGTGAAAGAATCAAAGTATGAACCATGGTTTAAAACACTTTCAGTTTTGATCCATACTTTATCTTTTTCCTCACCTCCTGTAGCTGAGTAAACCCATATGCATGATTAGACAGATAGAAAGATGGGGGGCTCACTGCATTAAGTACTTTACCCCAATCGAATATTATAGCATATACGTTTTTCAATATAAATGGGGTTGAACTGTGGATATAATTGTATATATAGTTTTGTAAGAGTTTGGTCGCAGTTTAATTAAACAGGAGTGTAGTTTGTATCGTCACTCAGCCTATCATTGCCCTTTCCAGTCCGCTTTACGTGATTCTCATGGTGGCTGCAGTTGCAGCTTTGTATCTTCTGTTAACACTTTTCCCAGTTTTTATTCCATTGTTAGGCATCAGTGTGTTAAGCTACATGCTCATGTGGATAGCAATGCTAGCTTTTAACCGGCTTAATAAACAGGACAATAAGTACCTGAATCGAGAGCCACCGATCCATGTAACCTAAGGTTCGAGGTTAAAACTCCATGTAAAAAAGGGAGCTGAATCGCTCCCTATCTACTGAAACTTGCTACCTGATCTACTCCCCTATTTGAAGTAAATGATCCACTTCTTGATTCAAATCTTCTTTGGCAGAGGTGGAAATAAACTTCTGCATCGATTCTTTATTGAGGTGCTCTTTGAACTTCATTAAGCGATGTTCAAACTGCTCTAATCTCCCCGCTTTCTGATGATGCTTAGCTTGCTCAAGTGTTTTCTCCAACTGGGCGTATAGTGGCTTTTCCAATTTTCCGTTTTTGTAGTATAATTCTGTTTTGATTACCAGCGCATCAAAGCCCGTCATCTGTAAATCCGGGTGAGTATATTTCCACAAGTCACCCCCGTCAGCAAAATAAAAGTTTCCAAAGTCATCCTGTGCAATTCTGGACGCTCCACTTCCTTTTAGAACTGTCACCTCTTTACTTTGTGCATCAATTTTGAAAAATCTGCCACGGATAGTCCCATATACATTTCCGTCACGGCCAATCTCCAGAAAGGCATCTCTCCAGACATGGCGATCGTAATCCAGAGTGAACTTTTCGTCACTGTAAACGACCTTTCGTTCTTCTGGATCGAAGATAAACAAGGTCCCTTCTGCCATACCCCAAATGTTTCCATCTGGGCCGACAATTAAGTCAGTAATAGCCTTCATTCCAGGAACAGGCGTTGTTTCATATATTTTTTCTTCTATTTCTACGTCCCAGATGAAAAATTTTGCTTCGCTTTCTAGGGGATCATCTCCCAATCCTCCCCAGATGGTTGTTCCACCGAAGACATGACCATCTTTATAAGCCAGGGAAACAACCCCTTGATTCTCTATGATGTTTTTCTCCACTCGGACATCCCCTGTTTCGACATTATAGATGGTCAAGGCACCCTGATGTTGACCGTAGGCAGGAACGGTGCCCAAAAATACTTTGTTTTCTTCCTCAACGGCCAGTACAGCCATCGGACGGTCCTGCCCCAAATCATAAAGACTAAACAATTGTCTCGGATTGGGCTCCTTTGCCGTTGCATCGCGCACCCACGGTTTGGTCGTATCGTAAGCATATATTTCCGCTCGCGGGTAGCCCCCTAGATAGAAGGTGTCGCCAAAAAGGTCCATTTTTTCTATCTGACCAATGCCGTCATACTGGTGTGTTTCTCCGGTCAGAGGATCATAATAACTAAGGCCTCCGGCGAGATATCCGTTGGTGTAAATCCGTCCGTCGGGTCCCTTGGCCATGGCCCAAATATCAGTGGGTTGGCCCGGCAGATCAAGATCAATAGTTTTCAGATGACCAGTCTCTAAATTATATTTAAACATCATTCCTCTGCGGACGAGAGCGACAAGTGTATAACCCGGTCCTTCCTCTTGCAGTTCAAGAAATTTAAATTTAAGCGGGTTGCCGTTAACATGGAGATCCAAATCTTTACTTTCATGTGTGTTGAGATCATATTTGTACAGCTTTGCACCCAATGTATAATACACTTCTTCTCCGTAAGGAGATTGGGGTGAAACTGTAAATGAGTCAACCTTTTCTATTTCATTGACAACTTCGTCCGTTTTGGTATCGATCACAAGCGTTTTGTTGCCTTGTACCAGCTTGGCAAACAAATAATCATTCACCTTGGTGATATTGTCCACGAAAGTATAACCTTCTTTGTACTTGTCTGGTAAAATGTCTTTCTTCTCTCCAGTTTCGGGATTAAATTTAATAATATGCGGTGTGGATCCGATACCCAAATAAAATATATTCTGCTTGTCGTCATACACCACCGTTCGGACATATCTCTCTGTTTCGAGGATGCGGCCATAATCGGTGAACCCGCTGTCCGGATGATATTTGAAAAGTTTCGCTCCCGCAGTTGCACTGTATGTTCCACCGTAAACCTCGCCATTTGGTCCAGGTTCAAGGTTAAAAATATGGGTTTCCCCGACCGCTTTCCCCAAATCCTCTATTCCATCCGACCCTGGAATATAACGATACAGGTGTCCGTTTGTATAAGTTCCTGCGTATACACTACCGTCAGATGCTACGGCAACTCCTCTCACCCCAGATGCCCCGGGTAGATCGAATATTTTTAGTATTTGTTCCGTTTCTACGTCAATTTTGATCAGTTTAGCCGGGTCTCCTACCACACCGGTATAGACCACATGGCGCCCGTTTTCATCAATACCAAAATCCGCGTAGTGATTGGTTACATTTCTGACCTGTGTACCCAGGTTTATAAACTCACCATCCTGGTTCATTTCTTCCATCTCCAAGGAGATGTCATCAAAATAAGCCGTAGAGATTTGTACCACATTTGAGTAAAGCAAAATAGCAGCCGATGCTGCATCCTCGGGAGCTGTAGCCGATACTTCAAGTTTGATCCATTCTTCCTTGGGGGAAGCAATGGAGGCAGACGTTTGCTCCAATTGCCGTCCCTCACTGTCATAAAAACGAAGATAAAGACTCAAAGTCCCCTGCTGAATATAAATATAACTAGATGCTCTGTACATCTTTTGCGCTTCAACCGGAACAGGGTCGCTAATGAGTCCTGCCGACCGCTCACTGCTTTCATCCATTAATTTTAAACTGTAATCTCCGCTGTGACTGAGCTCATCAGTCACTACAAAATTATCGTCACTTCCATAAGCCACTCGCCAGCCTGGAATGGTGCCGTCAGCATTCAGTGATTCCTCAAATCCCGGGTTTTTAAGATCTATCATTTCGGAGGCAGCGTATGGTGCATCAGAGTCAGTCGTACCGAAAAAAATAACAGTTCCCAGCAAAATGATAACGGCAACCGTAAATAAGAATTTTAATTTATTGACCATTTAACCTCTCCTCCCCAAAAAATTAACACGATCCTGCCCAACATGCCGCAATGCATGAGATTTGGTGACACCCTGGTATTTGGACGGAAATAAATGTCTGTTTATCACCACCTTTATGGCAACATCTCTTTCGTTTAATGGGTTAACCCAAAGTCTATGAGCACCCCGAGCATGTTTTGAGGTTGATCCATCAGGGAACGGTAGATATGGGATAATTGATTGATAGACACGGTATGGGTAACCAGAGATGCCACATTGATCCGCTTTTCGGCCAACAGACGTATATATTCTTGCATGTTCCTTCCTTCTGACCAGCGCACGAAAGAAGGTGGATAATCAAAACCCTTTGTCTCATAGTCCGGATCATAGCGTCCGGGACCGGCTGCCCTGGAGATGAGAATCTCCGCTTCTTTACGAAACATTTGTGTGCGTGAGAATACTGGTTTGAGGTCACCGACAATGACCACATTTCCCCGGTCACGGATCCAAGTCAGAGCATGGTCTATCAAACCTTCGCTGTTTCCATTCGTACATAACAGGACGCTGTCAACCCCCATATGCTGGGTTTTTATGTTTACCAGCTCTTGTACTTCTTCAAGGGTCTGGCCTACTGCATCTATACCGCAGTCTTTAAGCTTTTGACAACGTTCTTCCAAAAGATCATAGCCGATGACTTTAAAGGCCGCACAATGCGCAATCTGGGCGATGAGCTGCCCCAATATACCCAAGCCAACGACTACTACTGATTCACCAAACTTGAGCCCGGCCTGCCGTAATGCATGAATGGCAATGGCCCCCAGTCCGATCATCGAGGCCTCTTTCATATCAACTCCATCCGGTACAGACACGACAAGGTTCTTAGGAACGAGCAGATATTCAGCGTGCTTGACATAAGGTCCACCGTAACAGGCCACTCTTTCCCCGATCCGGACATGATCAACATTCCTGCCAGTCTCAATGACCAGGCCGCTGGCACTATAACCAAGCGGCATGGGTACTTGATGTTTTTTTCTGAGCAACATTAATTCAGTCCCTGGACTTACGGCAGAATATTCCGTTTTAACAATGACATGGTTATCTTTAATCACCGGGGGAGGGAGGTCCATGATTTTAATCTCACCGTCGAGACTGGTTACTACCTTCATAAGTGACCTCCTCTCTGAATGAAATAACAATGCGCTCCTTATTTTCACCAGTAGAAGGATGTTCGTAAACCAATTCTCCGTTTTTATAGGTTTTGACCACTCGATAAGTTCCTTTTTCTTCTTCCAGTAAGATAATGTCCGCAGGTGCTCCTATTTTCAAACCGTAAATGCCTGAAGGGTTCAAAAACTGGAAGGGCCGGACAGAACACATCTCCCAGGCTTCCTTGAGTGAAACCAATCCAAGGCGCACCATATGTTCCATTCCCTTTAGGAGCATTTGAACAGAGCCGGCCAATAAATTTGGGTCATGAACAAGATGTAACTTCCCCTCAGGGGTCAATACCACTTTTCCACCCACATGGGTTTCATACACCCCTGGAGGCATTCCGCTTAACGATACTGAGTCACTTACCAGAATGGCTTTTGTGCCTTTCACCCTCAGCATTACTTTCAAAACCGAGTCAGGTAAGTGAAATCCGTCAGCAATCAAAGTACACCAAAGGTCATCTTGAGCCAGTTGTTCCCAGATATAGTTCGGATGACGAGATAACTTTACATGAGCACCGTTTCCGAGGTGAGTTGACATAGTCGCACCAGCTGCAACAGCATAACGAATCTGTTCAGGTGTAGCAGCCGTATGTCCGATGGCAACTTTCACCCCATATTGAACACAGTTGCTGATAAAATCCGGGGCATTTTCCCACTCCGGAGATAAGGTAATGATTTTTATACGCCCTTGGGCAATGTTTTGCCAACGTAGGAAAAGTTGCCAATCCGGAGCCTTGACGTGTTTTCGGGGATGTGCCCCTCTTGGGCCGTCTTCTGGGGATATAAATGGCCCCTCTAAATGAATGCCCTGAATAGCCTGGTCCATGACCGGATCTCTGGTGCATGAAGCTAGAATGACTTTGAGTGCTTCTTCAATGGCCTCATTGCTGTTCGTAATGATTGTGGGGCAGTAGGAAGTGACACCTTCTCTCCATAATGATCTGGTGAAGTTCATCATCCGTTCCATTGACAATGGAACAGTGTTGAAATCAAATTGCCGGTAACCATTGATTTGCAGATCGACCAAACCAGGTCCAATCAAAGGCATAGGAGTTCTCTCGTCGGCTTCCGCAGGTCCTTTGCACTCAATTTGGTGAATTTTTCCCTTTCTGACATGTATGGAAATTTTCTTCTTCGTCCCATAATGCAGACCTTCTATCACACATCCTTCATGACTGGAAGCCATTTCTGCTCCCCCCAAATGAATCAAAATCCAGATATAACGTACAATTGGGATGTCTTCTAAGAATGGAAGCCGGACAACTGGTAGAAATTTCGCCGTATAATGTTTTTTGGACGGCCTCCTGTTTTCTTTTTCCGGGTACGATGCAATACAGATTTTTACCATCTAATAATGTCGGAATGGTTAGGGTCAAAGCTTTGTATGGTACATCTTCCAACCGGTCAAAACACCCGTCGTTCACTTGTTGCTGCCTGCAGACTTGATCCAGGGTGACAACTTTCATCACCTGTGGATCTTCAAAATCTGCAACCGGCGGGTCATTAAAGGCAAGATGACCGTTTTCCCCTATCCCAAAACAGACAATGTCAATGTCATCTTCCTTCAGCAAACGGGAGTAACGCTCACATTCTTTTTCAGGAGGTGCGCTGGTATCTATAAGGTGTACTCTTCCCGGGCTGACCAAATCAAACAGCTTTTGACGTAAAAAACGAGCGAAACTTTGTGGAGCACCCTGCGGCAAACCGATATACTCATCCATGTGAAATACGGTTACGCTCTGCCAATCAATACCGTCCTCACCGGATAAGGCTGCTAAAAATTCATTTTGAGAAGGAGCTGCGGCAAAAACCATGCGTACTCTCCCTTTTTCGGCAATCATTTGCTTCATTTTTCCGGCAACATCACGGGCGGCATCCTCTCCCATCTCTTGTCGATTCGCATAAACGTTCACAGTCAATAGATCGATACGTTTTTGTATAACTGCTGTCATACTCTTTCGCATTAAACCCACTCCTTTCCTATACCACTTCGGCTAAAAGTTGATCCAAACTTTGTACGCACTCTGTAGAAGCTTCATAACCACCCTCGGAAAAGCTGTTTCCTGAAGGCCGCTTAAGCTGTTCTTCGGTTAACTTGGACTTCAAGCGGTAATGCGTTTCTACGACAAGATACCCCTTATACCGATCAGCTTGGAGACGTTTAAACAACCCGCGATAATCAACCTCACCCTTTCCGATTGCCACCGCTTGAACTCCTTCTGGAGATTTGACGGCATCTTTCAAATGAATGTGGCAAATCTTGTTTGCTAGATGCTCATACCCGTCCGGGAAGGGAATTTCCCCCTCCGGATCCCAAATATCATTTCCCGGATCATATAGTCCCTGTATGTGCGGAGAATCTATGGAATCGATGATCTTTCTCACTTTACGGGCATTGTGGGCATAGACAGCTGGATCAAATTCTAAAGCCATAATCAAACCATATTTTTCAAGAACAGGCACGACCCGTTCAAAGTGCCTGATAATCCTGTCAAATGCCCTGGACCAATCCACTTCCTTCCGAGACCAGAAACTAAATCCTCTAATGATCCGGGCTTGCAAATGTTGGGCAATTTCAGCTATACGGTGTAACATCTCCAGATGTTCCCCTACTTCCTTTTCACTCAGTTCACATTTGAACAGAGGGGTAGATAGTGCACAAATACGCAGTCCAGCCGCCTTCACCTGTTGGTCAATCCTATCAATCTCCTCGTGGGTCAACTGATGAATGACCTTATCATTGACCGACCTTAATTCAAGCGCATCAAGGTCAAATTTTCGGGCAAACTGAATAACCTCTTGCAAATCTTGCGATACTTCATCGGAAATTATCCCTAGCGGAAATGGCCGTTTCATATTACAAACTCCCCCTCCCTCTCCAACATCCTCATTAGGCCATCACTTTATGATAAAACTACAGGGAAACGCGACTGGCGACTTTGATTGGCTGCTTCTATAAACCGAATAATCTGTAAAGTCTCTTTTATTTCGATAATAGGATTTCGGGAAGTAAACATCTGCATAATTTTTTCCAATAAACTGGCGTAATAAGGTTTTACATCGGCAGAGATATCTACCCATTGGCTTCCCTGTTCAAAATGAATCATCGCTCCGAATTGCCTGTTTCCCATCCTGTTTCCCCGCACCGTTCCGATACGGCCGTCCTCCCACTCACCAATGACAAGGTCATGGTCTTGATTGGCGATGGCCTGCACTTTGACACACGAATGGCCCAGTACTGCAAAAAGCATTTCAACACTGTGAATACCGTACCAGAACAAACCGGGTTGTGTCGGTTCAAGTGTCATCGGACCATAACAATCTGCCCCGATCACGTTCCCTTTACTCTTTTCCTTAAGAACGTTTGTCAACCCCTGTGCAAAACGCAGAGCAGACGAACTCATCAGCGGAACATTGTATTGGGAAGCCATTTCACAAATTTCGCATGCCTCTTTATATGTAGTGGCCAGAGGTTTGTCAATGAACACTGGTTTTTGGAATGGTGCCAGCTGACGAAACTGTTCCAAATGTACTCTCCCATCAACAGATTCCAACAGGATTGCATCTGTGTGTTTGGCTACTTCTGTAATAGAATCAACGATTTGTACACCGTAGTCTTGCTGTAAAGTTTTTTTATATCCTTCTACTCTCGAAATACTCAATTCAAAATCGGGAGAGCCTCCCGGGTAAGCCATTGTGACGCGTCCACCGGGAATGTGATATTCATGGTCAGAATCGTTGAGCAACTGTGTAAAAGCGACTACATGGGAAGTATCCAAACCAACAATTCCGATTCTAATCTCCCCTGACATCATTTCACCTTCCATTTTTTAGATTACTGATTTCCCTTCTACTTTAATTGTCCTCACATGTTCAGCATCAAGTAAATACTTTAACCTCTTTGCCGGAACGTGCAGATTCATAGATGGCCAGTATTAAATCAACAGCTTTACGTGCTTCTTCCCCCGGGATCATCGGTTCCCGATCATATTTAACGGCCTGGATCATATCCTCCACAATGATGTAATGGCCGGATTGGGAAAGCTTACGCGGGTCACTTTTAGCGCTAATATCCCTCTCAACAGAAGGAATCTCTTCCTCCCCATGACGGAATGACCATTGCTTGATACCGCTGTCCCCAAAAACGATGGTGCCGTTTTCACCATGGATTTCAAAACGTGTTTCCTGGCCGGGATAGACCGACGTTGTGCCCTGGATAACACCATAGGCCCCGTTCTTGTATTTCACGAGTGCAACCGCGGTATCTTCTACTTCTATGTCTCTCACTAGTGTGCCGGTATATGCAGTCACGGACTCTACTTCACCGACCATCCATTGTATCAGGTCGATTCCGTGAACTCCCTGGTTCATAAGTGCACCACCTCCATCAAATGCCCATGTTCCCCTCCAATCTGCACTCTGGTAGTATTCTTTGCTACGGAAATACTTCAGATAAGCATCTCCCAATACCAGTTTGCCTAGTTTTCCTTCCTGTATGGCCTGACGAGTCAGCCTGGCGGCTGGAAGTGTCCGGCGTTGAAATACACATCCCAGTTTTACTTTGTGACGCCGACACGCTTCAATCATTTTGGTCATTTTCTCGGCATTAATTTCCAGAGGCTTTTCACATAAGACATGAATACCCGACTCTGCTGCAGCAATGGTCACCTCCGCATGCAACCCGCTAGGCGTACAAACGGATACTACATCCAGATCTTCCAGTCTGAACATGTCCGTATAATCCCTATAAACCCTTGCCACTTTATATTCTTTGGCAAAAGCCTCCGCTTTTTCTTTGTTAATGTCAGCTACAGCTACCAACTCTGCCTGAGAACTTTGAGCAATAGCTTTAGCATGAAGTGGGGCTATTACCCCGGTACCAACAAGGCCAAACTTAAGTTTGGTTGACATTTTTCTTTCCTCCTTGATCAGAATATGATCTTGTGGTTTATTTGTGGTTTATATCTACTTTTTATGATATAATGACAATCATCCTCAATGATCATCCTCACCTATCAAAAAAATTAAAAGGAGAACCGTTATGTCTAGAATGAGCCGTTCTACCTTTCAGGCCAGAATGAATGCATTTGTTGAAGAATTGCGAAACGAAATTATTACCGGCAAGCGGGCTCCCGGTGAGTTTCTGCCTTCTGAGCTTGAACTGTCAAAACAATTCAGGCTGAGTAAAAATTCTGTTAGAAAAGGGTTGGATATCCTCTTGGCAGAAGGTCTTATCACCAAAAAACCGCGTGTGGGAACCATTGTCAGTCAGCCTTCTGTCAAACAAATAACTACTATTACATTTGGTTATCACCCTTCAGTTGAAAAAGAAGCTCAATTAGAACAATTAATTTCTGATTTTGAAGCTGCATACCCGAACATTCGTGTGCAAACAGTCTCATCCATGCCATACTATGGCAACTATCACCAAACGGTAGCTGCATATATGGAAAATAAACTCTTGGATGTCGTTACCGTGAATTACACCAATTATCGCGACCTCATTGACCACAATGTCATAGATCTGTTGGAAGAAGTAACAGCCCACGAAGAGACATATCCATTTTTGAACGATACATTTACCCACAATGGAAAACAGTATGTGCAGCCATTAATTTTTTCTCCAGTCATTCTTTGTTACAATAAAAAGCATTTTCGAGAAGCTGGATTAATGGAACCGGACAGCAGCTGGACATGGGAGAAGGTTATACAGGCTTCATCCATCTTGATGAAACAACATGGAAATAAACGCATCGGCTTCTATTTTCACCCCTTGTCTCTCAACCGTTGGCCTGTGTTCTTACTACAGAGCGGACATGCATTTGAAACAGATGATAAGGGGCGTATCAAGATTTGCAATACTCCTGTCGTAAAAAGTATTGAGGTATACAAAGAGCTCCTTCAGTCACAAATCATTAAAGCCAATTATTTATCGGAGACGGACGCAGATGCAGAAAAGCTTTTCGCAATGGAGAAAGTCTCCATGATCATGACCACTTATTTCAGTTTAAACCACTTACAAGATGTCTCCTTTGACTATGACATCGCACCACTTCCTTATTTGTATGAACCCAGCACACTTTTGCTGGTCATCGGACTGGGCATCAACAAATATTCTGCTCACAAGGAAGCTGCCAAAACGTTTGTTAATTATATGATCAGCCGGCAAACCCAATTAAAGATCAAGCAGAACACCCTGAGTATTCCGGCTAACAAAATAGCAGCGGAGTCAACACAAAGCAATGTCTACCGTCCTTTCCGTTACTATCTGTTTCGTGAGATTTTCCCCACATTTAGAAAATACACGGATCTAAACGTGGGGACGAAAGATCTGGAGATTATCAGATCCGAACTACAGCTGTATCTGGCGGGGATGGAAGATATTAATGACATCTGCCAGAAGCTTGAAGATCTGTTTCGCAGCCCATCAGTTTCCCTCATAAAAGTTAAGTCTTGATTCCGGACAGGGAAATCCCTTCCGTGAAATACTTTTGAAAGAATAGGAAAATCAAAAATGATGGTATAAAGGAGACCGTGGCCACTGCCATCTGAACCCCAAAACTTCCTTCTCTGTCCAATAATGAGGCCATACCGACCGTCAAAGGAAACATGTGCTCTTGTGTCGTAAAAATGAGTGGGGTAAAGAAGTCATTCCAGTTACTGATAAATGCAAACGTCCCCACGACCGCCATGGCCGGAGCAGACAAAGGCATGATGATGGAAAAAAAGATACGAAAATCTCCGGCCCCATCCATATAAGCTGCCTCTTCCAATTCTCTTGGTATGGACTGCATATATTGCCTCAATAGGAAGACCCCCATAATGCCCCATAATTCAGGCACAATCATAGGATAGAGCGTATTGATCCAGTTAAACCAGCTGTACAAGATATAGTTCGGAATAATTAAAAGCTGTTTAGGAACCATGACCATGGCCATCATGAGCCAAAAAATCACCTCTTTTCCTTTGAATCTTTTTTTAGCAAAAATATAGCCTAGCAAAGTGCAAAGAAATACTTGTGTCAGGACCGGGATGACGGTGATGATCATCGAATTCATGAACCAACGTAGAACCGGTCCGCGTGTGAAAATGTATATATAATTGTCCAGAGATAAATTTGTTGGTAACAAAAAATTTGGATGTAAGTAAAACGTACTCATCGGCCGGAATGAACCGACAATCATAATTAAAAAGGGGCCGAAGAACACAACAGAGAGTAAAACGAACAAGATATATATCATGATTCTTTTATACCATCTCATTTCTTTAAATTTGCGCATATTCTTCCCCTCTTGACTTAATAGTAATTAATTTCCTTGCCCAGGTATTTCCTCTGGATCAGGGTGAGCGTTAAAATAATCGCAAACAGCATATACGACAGCACACTGGCATAGCCTAAGCGCAAGCCTGTAAAACCAACTTCATATAAATAAAAAACGAGAGTCGTTGTTGAATAACTGGGACCTCCAGATGTTAAAATAAAAGCTGAATCAAAGATTTGGAACGACCCTATCGTCGTGATGATCGCTACATAGAAATGGATCGGCTTTAACATCGGAAAGGTGATCGACCAAAAACATTGCCATCCTGACGCACCATCAATCTTTGCTGCCTCATACAAATGAGATGGGATAGACTTCAGTCCGGCAAAATAATAAACCATGATGCTACCAGACACCTTAAATATACTGAGCAGGGCGAGTACCGGAAGCGCTAACCGTGGATCCTGAAAATAGGCCTGTGGAGGAATCCCAAAAAAGCCGATTACTTGATTAATCAACCCAGTATCAGAACTGCGGAACAGCCAACCCCATATACCACAAATGACCACAAACGAGGTCACTACAGGAAGAAAATAAATTCCTTTAAAAAGTCCAGAGGCTTTTGCTCCAGAATTGATCAACAAGGCCAATATCAGTCCTAACGCCATCGTAGGAAGAATGTAGTACAGCGAAAACAGCGTTGTGTTCCATAAAGCCCTCCACGCCATTTGATCCTGCAACAAATTCTTCCAATTCTGCAACCCGACAAACTTTGGCGTTCCGATAATAGGCCAGTTCATGAAACTTAATATAAAACTAAACAATAAAGGGAATAACTGAAAGATCAAAAAATGAATAAGTACCGGTGTAAGCACAATGTATACGATTTTGTTCTCCTGCCAGGATCTCTTTAATCTTTGCACGAACGTGCCCTTTTTTTCTTTTGTTTTTAACTCTCCCACACGGACATCCTTTTGTATGGATTTCTGTGACATAGGGTTCAATCAACTATTCACCTCCTGGAAAATGTGAGGTGGGAGAAGAGAGGCAACAGTTGAAAACTGCTACCTGCCCACCACACATATTGTTCACCCGTTATTGTATGTTTGCCCTCTCTTCTTCAATCTTCTTGGCTATATGTTCCGCTGCTTCCTCAGGTGTGAAATCTCCGTTCAACATGGATTGAATCGCTGCCGTTACATGAGGAATGATTAAACGTCCCACAGGGTCTTTTACTCCAGGAAGGGTAAATTCGGATTGTTCAACTACAATCTCCATCAGCTGATGTCCGTCATAAATATCTGCCGCTGCCGGACGAGAAGGAATATAGGACGTTGCCTTATTGAACAAGCGCTGATTATCTTCATTTGTCATGAATTTTACGAATTCAACCGCCGCATCCTTATTGTCGCTATTGGAAGGCACAGCGAACATCCCTACAGCGGAATATGTGGCTTTCCGCTTATTTTCAAGCAGCGGACCAACCGTCCATTCAAAGTCAACTTTATCGATACCAGCTTCCTGATTAGCAATGAATATGTTACTGGTAAAATTGACCATCACTTGTCCGTTTAGAAATGCTTCATTCTGGGCATCTTGAGACACATCCGGATGAATCCATCCTTCCTGAAAGGCTGTGTTAATGAAATGTAGAGCTTCCATAGCTTCGGGCTCAGTCACAATCACATTTCCATTGTCATCAATAATATCGCCTCCTGCTTGCCAAATCCATGGATAAAATCCCATATTGACGGCTCCATCAGCAACCCGGAATGTAAAAGCATAGTAACCTTTCTCTTTCGCTTTTTGTGCCCATTCTTTAAATTCATCCCATGTCGCAGGCAAGTTATTTGGATCTTCTCCTATCTCCTTTACTATGTCTAAATTGTAATAAGGTGAAACAACCGTCCCTAGTATGGTCAAACCATAAAGTTCTCCCTGGTATCTGGCGGCATTCAATGAAGCTTCATTGAATTCGCTCATAAACGCTTCATCTACATATTTGCTTATTGGTTCGAGAATACCCTGCTGTGCAAAAAGCGGTGTCTGGTCTGGAAGAAGATAAAAAACATCTGGTCCCTGATTTGCTGCAAGCGCTGTAAGCAACTTCTGTTCCCTGTTTTGCCATGGAATTTCTTCAATCACAATCTCCACATTGGGATGCTGTTCCTCAAAAGTATTCTTCATTTCTTCCCACACCGGATTCATTAACTGTGGATCAGCATAAGGGTGAACCCAAACAAGGACTCTTCCGGAAAGCCCATTATCACCAACAGATGTTTCGTTATCTTCACTTTCACTGGTTCCAACATTCTCTCCACTGCAACCAATCAAAGCCAAACCTAACACTAGGAAAATAACAATCCATCCCGCTTTGAACTTCACGTGCATTCCCTCCTTATTGTCTTCATTCATTAAACATACATGCCAAAATCTCAACTTACGGTTTTGTAACCGTACACTACGACTTATCTCGATATAATACCCCCTTTTGCTTTTATTTAATAAATAATATAAATTTAAAAACTATAATAAATAATGTAATTATTACAAAAAATAAATCCAAAATCACTCTCATTATTTAGACACATCTCCCCTAGATCTCCGTACAGTATGTATCGTTTTTGTTAAAGAGCGCATGTATATATGTGATCAAGACCAGTTTTTTGCCACCTAAAAACTACAGGTATACAACAAAGGGATGTATAACACTTCACTTCACAACGCCATCTAGTCTATTTCTAGTATATATTTTCTTTTTCTCTGTTTTTCGCTTAAAAAGGGAATTTAATCTCATGTCATTAATAATACTATGTGTTATAAGGGCAAAAAACAAGGTCTTTTTTTTGTCTAAAATTTCTGATCGTTACTTTCGATCTTCATATTTGTGTTAATATGAACCAGATTTAAACCACTGAATCTTTCCTTTATATAGAACATCCAATACCAGACCTACATAAAAAGCCGCATCCTCTTCCACAATTAAGGATGCGGTCAGTAATTTAACGTATTAAAGATTAATCGTATTTCAAATTTGTTTTGATAAAAGTTCTATGATCAACAAAAAGTTCCTTATAATGTGATACGGATCCTTGACAGGAAGGGCAACCACCTTTTCTACAGGGTGACCTTTGCGGTTTCGGATTTGAATCCATTCTCCACCAGGTTGATTCTCGTTCGGGAATGTATCAAATACATATCGTTTGGTTTGTTTGTACAGTCGCAAGAATTCATTGTCTCTGGTATAAGCATAAGCGAGCAGTGTAGCGTACAACGCTTCAGAATGTGGCCACCACAATTTAGTATCCCACGTATCAAGAATGAGAGTTTCAAAGGGGTTACCGTTGGTCACACCTTTCGGCGGTCCTCCTTCTTTGTCAACAAAGCGAAGCAGTCCGCCGTGAAGTTCATCCCAGCCAAGCTCAAAGGCCTTTTTGATGGCTATACATACCTTATGAATATAATCCTCCCGTTCCAACTCTTCCGCTGTCGTCATGACGAACCACATGCTTTCGATCGCATGTCCTGGATTCATATGCCGCGTCAACAGTTCATCTTCGTTTTTTTCTGGATCTTGCGCGATTATTTCGGCTATACTGCCATCCGCACGATAAAATTCTTCCATAACAATACACATATACCTGCCACTAGCCTCTAACAGTTCCTCCCTTCGTTCGTGTCGAAAAGTTTTCAATACCCGCCCTAATTCCTGCGTAACATTGAGCATAATCATTGCTACCGCATGAGCTTTGTAGCCTTCTGGAATGGGGTAGGGTTCTGTCCTGTAATCACCACGCCTTAACCTCTCACTGAGATGGTCGTATAGACGAAGGGCTTCGTCCAATACTTGTTCATCCCGACTAACACCGGCATATTCAGTAAAACCCAGGATGACGAAACAGTCCGCGTAAATACTTATGTCCATTCCTTTCCCGGGGATACTTTCTTTTTTTTCCCCTTCTTCCGAAAGCAAAAAAGCACAGTTTCCATTTTCCAAAAAAGCATTATGCTGTAAAAAACGCACAGTCTGATATGCTTGATCTAAAAAAAGGCTTCCATCACCGTCGATGATTCCTTCTTGCATGAGACGGCCCAGCCTGGACCAGATCCAGATTAGTCTTCCTTGTGACCAGACGTATTTGTCTTTACTGACAAGTTCTGTACCTGCATTATTATAGCAGGTATAAATGCCTCCGTGCTTGTGATCGAAAGCTTTCGTCCAGAAGGGCATAATCACATTTTGCAGATGTGATTTGTAAAACTCCAACTCCTCATTACGGCAGGTTGACATAACAAACTTCATCGAATCGCCCCTTTAGTTAGAATCAACCTGTAGTTAAAATCAACCTGTTGTGAATTATGACCCGGCTAACCAATGATCAAGATTTTTCCGGACAAAATCATCATCATGTAAATGGGGGTATTCCCTGTATATCCGCTCAATTTCCTCCTTTTGACCTGGTGACAATGTCTCTTTTGGATTCAGACACCATATTCCTTCTAATAAACCTTGTCTTCTCAATACTTCGTGAATGCCAGCAATACAGCCTTTAAACTGATTGGCAGCATCAAATAACGCAGCATTGGCATCTGTTATTTCCACGGCACGTTGCAACAATGCGGCAGGAATCTGCTTATGGGCATTGCGAATGTTCTTGATTTCTTGAAATAGCTCAACGGCTTTTTTCGTCCAAACAGCCCAATGTCCCAATAGACCGCCAACGATTTGCTTTTCCACCGTTTTGCCATTGACCTGAAAGCGATAAGTTGTTAGCAAATCGATAACAATATTGTCATCATTGCCAGTATATAAGGCAATTTCATCCCTTCTTGAAGAGTGGCAAACAGCTCTCACCACATCAATGGTTTGATACCTATTAAATGGTGCTATTTTTATAGCCATAACACCCGGAATTTCGACAAATTTTTGCCAGAAATCATAACTGAAAACCCTTCCTCCTACGGAAGGCTGCAGGTAAAACCCGAACACCGGTATCACTTCAGCAACTGACTCTGTCCTTTTCAACAGATCTTCTTCCGATAAATGTTCAAGCCCTCCCATGCTCAACAGCCCAAGGTCATAACCCAGACTTGCAGCTAAAGCAGCCTCCTTTAACGCCTGTTTTGTTGGACCACAGATTCCGGCCACTTTGATAAATGGTCTTGACAAGTTTGCCTCGTTTACTTCTTCGGCAGCCAGCCGCAGAACATCTTCAAACAGATTAATTTTTGAGTCCCTAATTTCGAACTGTGTCGTATGCACACCAATGGCAATCCCTCCTGCCCCTGATGCGATATAATAACGGGTCAGTGCCCGTTGCCGACGTTCATCCAGCTCCCTCCATTCATTAAGTGCTAAAGGGTGAGCAGGGATCACTGTCCCTTCGTGCAATAATTTTCTGGTCTTCGGGTTTATCTGCACACTCCCCATGGATCAAAACACCCCTTCTCTCTCTTGGAAATTTGTCATTTTATTATAGATCTCACCGTCGGCATGCACCCATTCGGCTGTCCATTCCATCATTTGTCTTAATGAGACACGAGGATAGCCAAAAATACGGTGGGCCTTGGATGCATTACTTAACAAAGCTGTATCAGCTTCCTCGTTTACAAATTCCGGACGGACACCAAACATTTCTCCGAACCGTTCCGCTAACCAGCGGATTGACACCAGTTCAGGTCCTGTAACATTCAGGACGGTCGGTGGAGAAGTGCAAATTTTTAGTGCACGTAAGGCCATCTCATTTGCATCTCCTTGCCATATGACATTGACATGGCCCATGGTCAGATCAATGGGTTTTTGTTCATACACGGATTTAGCAATTTCAAGTAAAACCCCATAACGCATATCAATAGCATAGTTAAGACGAAACTGTACAATCGGAATGTTATATTTATGGGAAAAATATTCAAAAACCCTTTCTCTTCCTAAACAAGATTGTGCATACTCACCTATGGGGCCTGGCAGATGTTCTTCCGATGCCCCTCCCAATCGAACCTGTGTTAAAGGATATACATTACCTGATGAAAAAGATACGATGCGAGAATGCTTGAATTTTTCCGCTACCCGGCCTGGCAAATAGACGTTCATGGCCCAAGTGTAAAACTCTCTTCCTAATGTTCCAAATTTATTACCTGCCATGTAAATAACGTTCTTCACTTCAGGAAGAAGTTGCAACTGTTCATCATCTAACAAATCAATAGCAATGGTCTCTATACCGTGATTTTCCAAATCTTTTTGCAGTTCCTTGGAAGAGAAACGTGAAACTCCAATGACTTTTTTGTTTATGCCAGCTTTTCTTATGGCATTTTGAGCCAATTTAGCCAGACTGGGACCCATTTTCCCTCCCACTCCGAGGATGATGATATCCCCTTCTATCTCTGCCATATCCTGTACCAAACGGGGGGATGGGTCAGCCAATTTTTTTTCTAGCTCTTGAATCGTTTTCATGGAAAAGATCCTCCTTTTACATTTATTTATTCCAAACCTATGGTGTAACCCTTGAATATTGCAGCAACCACTCCATACCGGTATTCATGAAAGACGACAAGTACAGAGAAACAGTGGAAAATCGGATGTCAAAATCATTGATATTGACAATTCCGACATTTCCTCTTCCAATCGATTTTCCAAACACATTGTACGATGTTTATCTCTTATATTAATTTTCAAAATATTGTGATTATATACATCGGCAATTTCCAGAGAATGTTTATCCGTATATCAAAAGTATCAAAGCCCAGTAATCCTGCTACAACAACATCAAATAATGTCAATTACACCACGGTATTTCATGACCACTCTCTCCGGCTTTACGAACTTCCACATGCCGCTCCCTACTTTGCAAGAGTGCAACCTATCGTTTACCCTATCTGCTTAGAATCAATTTAATTTGGTAAAACATTTATTGATGCTTTACTTACCATCATATAGTGACGTATAATAAAAGACAAGTCTTTTAATTGTCTTTAATTTGGCGAGTGTGAATGGGAGGAATGCGTGTGTGTTCAGATGCCGTTCAAACTAACGCCTTGCATCAGGATAAAGACGGGATTGCTATCGGCGTGATTGGGCCTGCTGAGATCATTCGCCTAATACGTGATGCCCTGAAGGCTTTTCCTTCATTTATTCCCGTGTTCCGGGAATATGAAAACGAATCGGAGGTACCACAAAAAACAAAAGATATTATTGATCACGTAGAAGTGTTGTTATTTTCTGATTATCCTGCCTACAAACATGCTACAGAAGCAATGCAGCTCAAGATTCCTGCTCATTATATTCCACTTATGGGAACCGGTCTTTACCGATCCATCTATCGCATCAAAAACTGCTATGATCTGAAAAGCCTTTCTGTCGATTCTCTGACAGAACAATATGTGCAACAAATTCTGAAAGAATTAGGGGAGTCAGTAACTGCTTTGCATTTTTACGGCCATTCTATCCAACTGTCCACTGACGAAGTTATTGCATTTCATAAAGAAAATTACGAAAATGAAAAATGTTCCGTTTGCCTGACAGGCATCAAAACGGTTGCCGAAGGCTTAACACGGCTCGGTATTCCTAATGAATGGGTTTTGCCTACCCGTCAGGATATCATCGTTTCACTTGAACGGGCATTATTGTCCACCGAGACTCGACGTAATAAAGAGTCGCAAATTGTTGTCGGCATCATCCACATAGATGAATACCGAAAGCTGATGGATCAAAGCACTTCGCAACATGAAGCTCAGACATTAAAATTAGAAATATATCGTATTCTCTTAGATTATGTCAAACAATTGGACGGCCACCTTATTCAATTGGATGGAGAGGAATTTTTATTTTTTACTACTAGAGGTGTCTTTGAAAGGGAAACACGCGGGTATAAATTTATCCCGTTATTGAATGATACACAAAAACTGTTAGGTCATTCCCTGAGTATCGGAATTGGTTTTGGACGGACTGCCACCGATGCAGGGATGCACGCGAGAATGGCTTTGCGTCAATCGAAGGATACAGGGGGCAATGTTTGTTTTATTGTCAGGGAAGATAGAAGCGTCATCGGACCAGTGGAGATGACCGATCCGATGATTTATGAACTTTCTGTCACTGACAACCATTTACTTGAAAAAGCAAAAAAAGCCGGTATGTCAGCAACCTATATGAGCCGGTTGATGGCCCAAGTAACCCGATATGGCAAAATCGATTATACACCGCAGGAACTCGCATCCGTTCTCGGAATCACTGTGAGAAGTACACATCGTATCCTCGTTCAATGGATGGATGCCGGACTTGTAGAGATTGTCGGAGAAGAAAAATTTTCTCATCGGGGACGCCCGCGACAAATATACCGATTCACCTTCATGGATGAACAAAGAAACAGAAAACACAAGGACAAATATAATTTTGAAGACAGATAGGAGAAGTGGGTGCCCCCATATTCTTAAATCACAAGCTTTTTCAATTTTCAGTTATTCTATTAATCTACTAGAAGAATAAATTTTTGATCGTGTTTCCTGCTAAAACTAAAAGCACCAACAGCCCTATGATTCCAATAACATTTTTAAAAGTTGAATTTCTAAGATCTCCCATAATCTCTTTATCATTAGCTACTACATAAAGACTGATCCCGATTAAAGGCACAACAACAATCGTAATAGCTTGAGCAAATAAAATGAGTTGAATAGGTAAACCTTGAAAAAAGATCGCTACTCCTGCTCCAATGACCATAACGGCGATAATACAATAGCGAACGCCTTTATCACTCAGTTTACGGCCTAGCCCTAAAGCATCGGCTAACAACGCTCCACCAATGGTGGCATTAGCAGTAAGTGAAGAAAAAGCAGCTCCCCATAGACCAAGCATGAAGATAACCGTTGACCAACTTCCATAAAGTGGCCCAATGGTTTTTCCCAAATCAACCACTGAATTAACTGTAATTCCTTGAGGAAGTAGGACTTTTGCAGCACAAACCATTACCATACCTGAGATTAAACCTAGAATCAATATGCCTGAATAACTTTCTATAATCCCGTCTTTGGCGTTTTTCCTGTCCCAACCTCTTTCTTGCACAAAATAAGACTGATAAAACGCTCCAACAACTGAAAACGTTGTCGCAAACAATGCAATTATGAGCAACATCGAACCATGCGGAATATTCGGAACAAAACCTCGAAATAAGGATGATAGGTTTGGTTTTACTACAAACAAGGTAATCAGAAATGACATTAGCATAAGCGCGACCAGCACGAGCATCAGTTTCTCTAAGACTTTATACAAGTTCTTCACAAATAGCAAAACAATGGCCAGTAATGTAAATATTAGCGTCCAGATGATCGACGATGTATTTGTTAATACGCCAAATGCCGCACCCGATCCTATAGCATTTCCAGCTTGAAACGATGCAGTTACCAGAAATGCCCCTATACCGATAATAGACGTAACGGTTTGCCCCCACTTGTCACGAATGGTAGATAACAAGGTCTGATCAGTAGCCATTCCAATCCTGGCACTCATTTCAGTAAAAACCATCATGAAGATCGTAGCAATTACAAGCACCCAAATTAATTGGTACCCATGAAGGGCTCCAATGTTTGTAGAAACTGTCAAGCTTCCAGGGCCTAACACTAACGCAGCTGTGATAACTGCAGGCCCCAACGAATGTAACCAGTGAGCAAAAACTGAGTGTGTAGGTTGTGTGTCAACACCTTCTTTGACAGTATGTTTTTCAGTACTAGCCATATCTTTTCCTCCTATCTCTTAATCTCCTCCTCGATTAACCCAAAACAACTGATGAGACGACTGTCCGTTTGCGTGGAGCAGGCGGACAGTCGTTTCTTTATCTATTTTCCCACTCCTGCAGTAGTGTTTCCCCGGTCATATTCAGGGTATCTTTCGCATCTTGGGAAACATATTTGTCTAAGGCCGGGTTATTCAAATGATTAAGGAATCTACGCAAATGTTTAATAGCCTGTGTAACTCTCCCTTCTTTCTCATGATACATGGATTGCTTGATACTGTTTTTCAGTTGAGTGTATAAAGGGGGTTCCAAGTTACCGGTCTTCTTATAAAGCTCAACAAGTTGCATAACCGTTTCAGAGCTTACCGGTTCATCTTCATACTTCAGCTTATAGACGTACAATTGTGTAGCAATTTGAGAGAAATAAATGTCACCCATGTAATCTTGGGCAAAATACGATGCACCATCCACTAGTGTTTCCACTTCCCAAGTTTCCGGATCAAGTTTAAAGATGTTGTTGACCGCTCTTCCGTACAAATAACCGTCCTTATGGAAATTGAGGTACCCTCCTGCCCAGAACGTAGTGCCCCATTCATACGGATATAATTCTTTTAACTGCACAACTTCTCTCGTCTCTGGATTAAATTTGAAAATGTATCCATAGGTCAGTCCCCACAACATTCCGTTCTCATCAAAGGCCAATGCCGAAATTGCTTGTTCGCCAGGGATAAGCGAACCCTCCCATACTTTCTCTTTCTTCTCAACATCCCAAATAAATAGCTTTCCTTCTGTTTCCACAGGATTAATGCCAATCCCACCGTATATGGATGTCCCTCCATAAATAAGCCCGTCTTTGTAAGCTAACGAAATCACACTATGATTTTCAACAACATTACGAAAGACTTCTGTTTCACCTGTTTCTGGGTCGTAAAAACTTAAAGCTCCTTCCAGACTTCCTCCCTTGGGAACCGTCCCTATAGCCAGATAGTTACCTGCATCCGCAAAAGCGAAAGGTCGATCCTGGCCGTTACTGCTTAACTCTGCGACTTGTTTAGGATTCTTTCCATAATTCCACGGTTCAGAGGGGTCATATTCCCAAATTTGTCCGTCTGGATAATTTCCGGTGTACAACTTTCCTTGATAGGTAGCCATCGCTTCGATTTGTCCGGGACCGTATAACATTTCAATTTGTTTTGTACTCGTATCGATCCTCGCCATAGCACCAGGTGATAAGTATCCGCCAACATAAATATTACCGTCTGGACCTAAATGGATCGAGCGAATATCTACGGGTGACCCAAGAACGTCTCCCTGTATAATCTTGTTGTTCCCGGTTTCCGGATTGTAAATATAGTAGCGACCTCTTAAATTAGTACTCACTAAACTGAGTCCCGGAAAATTATCGTCATCTATTTTGTACCATCCATAGCTGCGGTCCGTTCCAGATATAGAGAATCCTGTCGGACCTGACTCTTTTGTCACGACGTCAAAGTAATAAAGTTTATTATCAACTTTAAAATACGTTTTATTACTAGGTCCTAACGGAGAAGCATCCCAGCCGTTAGCATTTTTGAATGCATCGATCCATTCTCTTGTTTTCGTATCGTAGACCAGCATTGTGCTGCTGGGTGTCACACGTGCAAAAAGAAATCCTTCCACATAAGACATGTCATATACCTCTGTATCACTACTGTACTCTTCCGGCAAGGGTATAATTTCTTTTTCCCCTGTTTCTACATCCAATTCGACTAAGTGTGCTTGCCTGTTACCCGTACCAGCGTAAATTTTTCCATTACCGTAAGCTACGCTACGAACATACCATTCAGATTGAACCATTTGCCCGTAATCCCTGAACTGATTTGTTTCAGGGTCATATTGAAACACCTTACCATTGGGGTAGGTGCCTCCATAAATTTTTCCTTTATCATCCGCTACTAATCTCCAAAGGTGTGTCTCTGAACTGATTGGCCTCCCTAAGTTTTCTATGTTATCCATGCCCGGGATATAGCGATATAAATTACCGTTCCTCTGCGAACCAATATACAGTGTACCATCCGGGGCCACGGTTAATCCCCAGGAAGTGTGTGCTCCTTCCAATGGGAAATTGTCTACCCTTTCTCCAGTTTCAACGCCAATAATGTTGAGATTGGGAGGGGAACCGTTAGCAACGACATACATCCAGTTTTCACCATTAGGCCCTTTCCCGTAAGCAGCATGGGGAATCACAACAGAGTTTATAGCTGTGCCTAAGTGTTCAATCCGTTCTTCAATATCTTCTGCAACCGTCTTATTATAAAATCCGAAACTCACAATCATAATCATAATTGTCATAACAACTTTTCTTAACCAACAACTTTTCATACTATCACCCCTTTACAATTATAGATCCAAGTCAAAAAAAGTGGTCACTTCTTCAGCAACACCATCAAGGTCATCAGGCCAAGGGTAATCTTGGGTTGTTGTCCCTTTCGGATGATTACCTCCCGCGCAGTTAATCAAAATATCACATGATCCTAAATGAGTATGAATCTCCTCTCTCGCTGCCATTAAGGCACGTTTGTCTCTCCTGTAATCCTAATGTTCCGGCAGTAGGCAAAGTGAGTGCGTCCCTTTTTGCCAAAGTATCTGATCATCTCTGGAAGATTATTGTCAGGATCTGCTCCTAATGAACCTGTACAAAACGTTAACCCGTGGTTGGAACTATCGACCAGGCTGAATAAACGTTCTAAATTTGCTTGGTTGGTGATAATGCGGGGCAAACCGAAAATGGACCATGGCGGGTCATCAGGGTGAATAGCCATTTTAACACCTACTTCATCAGCCGTGGCTATAATTTGTTTTAAGAAATATTGCAGGTGATGCCATAAGTCTTCTTCTGATACGCCTTGATATTGATCAATTAATACTTTTAACTCGTCTTTTCTGTAACTGACATCCCATCCCGGAAGTTCTAAATCCCCCACCAGCGGGTTCATCTTTTGTATGGTTTCATCCTCGTAAACCAGGGTGGTTAAACCATTAGGCATTTGGTACTCTAAATGGGAGCGTGTCCAGTCAAAGACAGGGCATAAAGTTGTAACAAACAACCTTAATTCCCGCTTTGGCCAGATTTCGCTATGTCGCTTGGTAGTTGGCAATATACTTATCTCTGGTGGGTAAACCAAGTTTAATATCACATGTACATTATTATTTTACTGATTTAACCGAACATTCCTTTAGGAGTGAATTCTAATTGCCTCTACTGTCAAGACTAAAAAATAATATAATTCATATTATTTTTAATAGTTAATCTATTTAGATCCCCTTGTTCCTCTTACCCGTTGGCTACTCCAAATTGAAATAATTGTTCGCACTCTGCAGAAAAATGGCCTGACCATTTTATTGCTTTAATATTATTAATTATTATTTAAATATTTACGGTATCTTGCATCTAAAAAGAAATTTAATATTTATTTAATTTTAGTTTATGACCCACTATTAGCTTAAAGCAAGACTATAAAATGTCTATTAAATGTCTCTAAATTGTCTATAAATCAGTGTTTTAGACAAGGAAACGGGGACCATGTTTCCCTTTTAATTTTTCCTCATCATGGTAAAACCCCTGAACGTTTTGATTCAAAAAAGAGGCTTTTTCAACCAAGATCCCATCCTTCAAAAACGAGGATGGGATCTATTGAATAACGTATTAAATTGAAAAATGGCAGCGCTTATTCCAGTTCCTTTGCTGTATTGGTTGAGAAGACTGCACAGCAAATCAAAGCGGACCGGCCGGTAATAATTGTTTTCATCGTATGTTCCATCAGAAAGTTTAACTTATCTTAACGGTCACTTCCTTATTTATTTCATGTGGTGACACATAGATTCCCATGGGCCGCTTCTCCCATCTGCCGTTATCCACCGCTTCTACTCCTGCGATGTTAACTAATAGTACATGCCATGGTTTGGTTGCTCCTTGCACAGCAATTTTTATCGTAGAACCTTCTCTCTTTGCTGTCACTTCAAGCTCTTTTTTGCCCTTGGTGTTATAAACCGTTGCAGAAGCAGTCTGACCATTTTGTAATTCATAAATTTGAAAAGTAATATGATCGGCATAGTCATAGTCTGCTGCAGACACACTGTTACCTATGGGCAAAATCGTGTTTTCACGAACAAACAGGGGCAAGCTCATATAATCATAGGTTTCCCTTAACCACCGCCCTCCGGCCATTTTTTTGCCAGACAGAAGATGAGTCCACGTTCCCTCAGGCAAGTAATAGGAAACTTCTCCGTCTTCACTAAAAATGGGGGCTGCCAAAATCGCATCACCCAGCATGTATTGACGGTCCAAATAGTCACATGCACGGTCATCCGGAAACTCTAACATCATGGGGCGCATCATGGGGATACCCCTTTCCGCCGCCTGGCAGGCCACCGCGTACAAATAAGGCATGAGCCGGTATTTCAGGTGAGTAAAGTACCTCATCACATCTACAGCCTCTTCATCAAACAGCCATGGCACCCTGTAGGAGGAGTTGCCATGCAGCCGGCTGTGACTCGAAAGTAAGCCAAATACCGTCCAGCGTTTGTACAAATCTGGCGTTGCCTTTTGTTCAAAGCCACCAATATCATGGCTCCAAAAGCCAAATCCAGTTAACGCCAAAGAAAGGCCACCGCGTAAACTTTCTGCCATTGATTCATATGTGGCCTCGCAATCCCCTCCCCAATGGACAGGAAACTTTTGGCTTCCGGCTGTAGCAGAACGGGCAAAGACAACCGCTTCCCCTTCACCTTTCTTCTCTTGCAAAACTTCGAAGACGACTTTGTTGTAAAGATAGGTATAATAGTTGTGCATTTTCTGTGGATCAGAGCCGTCATGGTAGACCACATCTACAGGGATTCTTTCCCCGAAATCCGTTTTAAAACAATCGACACCCATATCCACAAGTTTACGGAGTTTATCGGCATACCAGTTACAGGCATCGGGATTCGTAAAATCAACAATCCCCATCCCGGCTTGCCAGAGGTCCCACTGCCAGACATCCCCGTTTGGACGCTTCAACAGATAGCCTTTTTCCATGGCCTCGTCGAACAACTTTGACTTCTGGGCAATGTAGGGATTGATCCAAACACAAATCTTCATTCCTTTGTCTTTTAACCTTTTTAACATCGCTTCGGGTTCAGGAAAGGCCTCCTTATCCCATTCAAAATTACACCACTCGAACTCTTTCATCCAAAAACAATCAAAATGAAACACCTGAAGCGGAATATCGCGTTCCAGCATCCCATCGACAAAATGTGTCACCGTTTCTTCTTTATAATCAGTAGTAAAGGATGTTGTCAGCCATAGCCCAAACGACCAGGCTGGTGGCAACGCCGGCCTGCCGGTCAGCGCTGTGTACTTTTCCAAAACCTCTTTCGGCTCCTGGCCACCTATGATGAAATAATCCAGATATTCCCCCTGGACGCTAAACTGAACTTTGGACACATGTTCCGAACCAACTTCAAATGAAACACATTCCGGATGATTGACAAAGACGCCGTATCCCCTGTTTGTCAAATAAAAAGGGACGTTTTTGTATGCTTGTTCTGTGCTGGTACCCCCATCCTCATTCCAGATGTCAACTTGCTGGCCATTCTTGACAAAATGTGTGAAGCGTTCACCCAAGCCATACACACATTCACCTACGCTTAAGCTTAGTTGTTCTCTCATGAAAGTCTCTTTGTCATCGCTGACGATATATCCGAGGTGTCTATAACCGCTTCTGGTCAAAAGCTTATCGCGCCAGTAAAAATTCACAGACCATTTATCTTTCTTAGGGATTTTGAGCATTAAATCTCCGCTTTTTAAAGAAAGTACCTCCTCATCTTCAAGAATATCAACCGGTACCTCCTCAGGATTGATAAAACCCTCAGGTCTGCGCTTCCTTTCTCCTTTAAAATGGTATTGCTGCACACGAATTACACCAGGCATGGGAGAAGAATAACGAATTGTTAACATCGGAATATTTAGCGTATCCCCCCTATGCCGGACAGCTTTGCAGGGCGCATAAACGATTAAAGATTTGCTGTCTTTTTGCCAATCATGTAACGATTCAGGGTTGTGGATCGTATATCCTTCGCGAATCAGCCAATAACCGTTGGTAAATTTCATCAATACCAGCCTCCTGATCTGCGATTTCATATCATTTACTTTCAAAATACAATCTGGTTATTTAATCGCCCCTGCCGTCAATCCTTTGACAATTTGCTTTTGAAGTAAGATAAAGAGAATCAGTACCGGAAGCACGGTAATAGTCGCAAATGCCATGAGGCTGTTCCATTGAATGCCGTAACGCCCGATTGCATTGTAAATACTGGCGGTCAAGGGCCACAACGCCTGATCGCGGTTGAATGTTAAGCTGTAGATCAGATCACCCCATGAAAACAAAAAAGAGATAGCAGCACTGACAATAATACCTGGGAACGCGATAGGAAGTATAATTCTGACAAAAGAGAAAATACGGCTACACCCGTCGATTTGTGCCGCTTCCTCAAGCTCCTTGGGAATGCCCAGGAAATAAGTTCTGAGAACCAAAACTGAAAAGGGGATGCCTAATGTAGCCGTTGCTAATATGGGTCCTAGGTAGGAATTCAAAATCCCAAGTTTGCTAAATACGATAAACAGCGGTGTCAAAATCACGGTTGGAGGTAACATTTGGGTTACCAGAAAAAACAGAATAAAAAGTTTCATCCCGGAAACACGAAACCGTGCCAATCCATAAGCAGCCGGAACGGATAAAACTATGACGATGATCATTGAAAAAAATGAAATCAACAAACTGTTGAAAAGATTGCGGTATACTCCAGAGGAAAAAATGTCGGCATAACCCTTCCCATCTATATGATGAGGCCAATAAGTTGGTGGAAACTGAAAGATTTCACTCTGCGTTTTGATCGAAGTGATAAACATCCAATAAACCGGGAACAAAAACACTAGAACAATGAGTATGGCAACCAGGTTTAACGTCAACTGTTTGTGCCGTGACAAATCACATCACCTCATCCTTCTGGATCATCCATAGATAGATCAAACTAATGATTAACAAAATAAGAAATAAGATATTTGCCACAGCGGCACCAAGGCCAAAGTTAAAGTGGTCGAAGGATAACGTATATGCATAGGTAGAGAGCACTTCAGTTGAATTGACCGGTCCTCCGCCCGTCATGACATACACGAGATCAAACACTTTAAATGTATAAATAAAACCTAGAACCATGACCACCATAATGACCGGCCGTAATAAAGGAATTGTGATGTAAAAAAACTTTTGCAAGGCGTTCGCTCCGTCCAGACTAGCGCTTTCATACACATCTTCAGGCAATGAGCTCAAGCCGGTTGATAACAGAATCATGTTAAACGGAACACCAACCCAAATATTAGCTATAATAACGCCCCACAAGGCCATTTTCGGATTCGTCAGCCACTCGATCGGCTGTTGAATGATTCCTAGTGATAAAAAGATATGATTAACAACCCCTGTTTCGCCTCCCATCATGAATTTAAATAAAAGAGCTGTAATGGTCATCGGAATGAGCCAGCTCACCATCACAATGCCCCGGAGAAGAGAAGCCAAGCGGAATTTCAAATTAAAAAACAGTGCGAGTAAAAAACCGATCACAAATTGGAAAAACACGCTGGCCACCGTATAGATAAAGGTATTTTTCAGGGAAATTCTAAAAACTTCACTATTAATAACTTCCCTGTAGTTCCTCCAGCCAACAAAATGACTGTCCGCAGTCGCCAAATTCATGAGGTTGGAATCTTTAAAGCTCAGGATAATATTGTAGATCAATGGATAACCGATTAATAGCAACATATAAATAATGGCGGGAAGAATAAACAGATAGCCGATACGATTTCTTGTTCCGGACATATGAATATCTCCCTTATTACTATAAATATGTTGTGGGGAAGGGTCTTCCCATTGCGACAGGAAGACCGCTGTTGTTTGTTATTTGCCAATAATACTATCAATGATCACTGCTGCTTCATCGAAAGCCTCTTGTGGAGATTGGGATTCAGTCAAAACTTGCTGAATGGCCACTTGTATTGCCGAAGATATCTCCGGCCACTCAGGAGAAGGTCCACGTGGCACTGCAACATCCATAATTGGAATGAATTCACTCAGATATTGGTCTCCCTTCCAATATTCAGATGTTTCTAATACATCTTTTCTTGGAGGGAAAATATTAGTGCTTGAGGCAAAGGGCTCCAACTGTTTTGGATCTTGCAGCCATTTTAAAAATTCCCAAGCCTCGTCGACATTTTTTCCTTTAACAATGGTTAGGTTGCCACCTCCGAGTACGGAAGCGCTTTTGACATCCTTCGGGATCATAGCGATACCGAAATTCAAATCAGGAGCGTCTTCTTTAATACGTGTAATATTCCATGGCCCGTTTATCATCATCGCTACTCTTCCAGCTGCAAATTGCTTGGCTATATCATCCTGGGTTGCGTTGACAACATCTTTGCTCATAGAACCATCTTTCAAGAGATCCTCAAACAGTGTGATGGCTTTAACAGCCTCCGGTGAATTTATGTTCTGGTAGTCTCCTCCAGCAGAGATTAAGAAAGGATAAAACTGAAACGTTGATTCTTCCGATCTTACGGCAGAAATTGCAAAACCGTAATGTTCATTGTCCGTTAATTTCTTTGCAGTCTCCCTTAATTCTTCCCAAGTTGCAGGAGGTTCTTCAATACCTGCTTTTTCAAACATATCCTTGTTGTAAAACAAAGCGAGAGTGTTACTCTCATAGGGCAGGCCATAATAGCGGCCATTATATTTTGTCGAATTCAGAGGCCCTTCATAATAATTTTCTGCTTGTCCCCATTCTTGAATGCGATCGGTTAAATCCTCAAGAACTCCTATGGCTGCAAAAGAAGCGTTATCGACACCATCCATAAAGACAATATCGGGCAACGTTTCTCCAGCAACCCCAATGGAAAGCTGCTTCTTCGTTTCATCAAAAGGCACATATTCCATAACAACTTTCACTTTATCCTGAAGTTTGTTGTACTCTTCTGCCAGTTTTTCAAACTCTGTTTGCTGTTTTCCTGTAAAGTAATGCCACACCTTAATTTCCGTGCTGTCTCCATTGCTGGTTTCGCCAGAGGATGAGTCGGTGTCCTGTCCACATGCCGTTAACAACAACAATAAAATTAACGCTAAGCCAAATATTTTCCCTATTTTCAAGTTCAACACCCCGACTATTTAGTATACTTTTTGATTCGAAACCCTACCAGCATATTGAAGTAAAAAATAGATTCAAGATGAAGAAAATGTCATCGTTTTCATTTCATTTTTAACCTTTCTTTATTTACACCTCCCTACACCTATTTAGTTAGTTTATTGGATGAATTAAGTATAACTGCATTTAGATTGAATTGTCAATAAATTAATTAGAAAACACTTTAGTATTTTGCTGCTAATATGTTATTATGTTTATTGGATAAACAAATTTAATTGAATACTAGCACCATTCTCAAAAAATCTTCTTGCATAAGGCAGGATTCTATAAAAGAGAATAGATTCCCTTTTTACATATCATCAATAACAAGGAGAATAGCTCATGAAAACTGGAGATCAAAATTTAGTCAAAAAAATCAACAAGTGCATCGTTTTGCACACCATTCAAACCAAAAGTCCCATCTCACGATCACAAATTTCCCAAGCAACTGGTTTGAATAAAGCGACTGTCTCCTCTCTAGTCACTGAATTAATCAAAGAACATTTGGTACATGAAATAGGCACCGGACAATCTTACGGTGGCCGCAAACCCGTTATGTTATATTTTAATCAAAATGCCGGATACTCGATCGGCATCGATTTAGGAGTAAATTACATTCTTGGCGTATTAACCGACTTGAAAGGTCATATCATTGAAAAGATTTTTGTGTCATTGAACAAGCAAGATTATCCTTATGTCATTAATGAGGTTATAAAAATTATCCATAAATTATTCAGACAGACACCAAAGAGTCCATATGGCATTATCGGAATTGGGATTGGCGTTCCTGGGATTGTAAACAGAGAAGGAACGATCTTGTTTGCGCCTAACTTAAATTGGAGAAATATAAATATTAAAGAGGAGATTAAGAAAGAATTTGATTTGCCGGTCATTGTTGAAAACGATGCCAATTCGGGTGCACACGGAGAACATATATACGGGGCCGGAAAAAATATATCCAATCTTGTGTATGTAAACATTGGAATCGGCATTGGAACAGGCATTATTATTGACAACAAGTTATTTAAAGGTGCAACCGGCATTTCTGGAGAGATGGGGCATCAAACTATTGATTTAAAAGGAATGAAATGCCGATGTGGAAATAAAGGTTGCTGGGAATTATATGCCTCTGAAAGTGCCTTGCGTAAGCTTGCAAAACAAATACCCGTTTTTCGGAATGCTGAAAACATCGGCATTGAGGATCTCATTGAGAAAGCTAACCAAGGTAACAGAGATGTGATTAGTTTGTTTGACAGATTAGGAGAATATATTGGCATTGGATTAATTAATGTTATCAATACCTTTAACCCACATTTGGTCATCATCGGTAACCGCTTCTCTCTACTAAAGAACTGGATTTTGAACCCTATTAACCGGGTGTTAGAACAAAGATTGCCGCCATTCCAGCGTGAAGCCTGCTCTGTTACATTTTCCGAACTTGGCATTTATTCCTGTGCCTTGGGCTCAGCCGCTTTTGCCGTTTCCAGTTTCTTCGACAAAGAAAAAGTCATTGTGGAATAAGGACGCTTGAACGAAGCTGTTAAATTAATTAAAAATGGGCCAGGTTAAAGCAAACGGCTCCAACCCGTGCCCTTTTTCCTGAGGTTGATTCATGTACCTTTACCCCTTACCGTCAACTTCTCAAGGTTGATTTGCCAGAAATCTCATTACCTCCAGCACATATTCTTGATTTTGATAAGTAAAGGGTAGTATGGCCAGCCAACTTTCCCAAGTTTCAATTTTTGCCGTTTTGAACCAATGGTGTTCCCCATCAATAGGCAGAGCCAACAATTCAGCTGCTCCTGTTTCTGCGTTAAAACGTACATAATCACCTAAATGCTGGGGTATGTCACTATTGGGGAATAACTCATTCAAGGGAGCTACCCCCAGCTCGTCAAGCAACGGATGCCAGAATTCATAGGGTACGAGGTAAACATCTGCTTCTGCAGCCACCATATGGGTGGTCACTAATGCCTCGGCAAATGGAAACACCTTCACTTGAACGGGGACAGCTTCAATTTGTGCTGCTAATACCTTTGTTAATGGTTCTTCCCAATCGGCGACGATTTCGGAATAGATATAAATGTGAACCTGCTCCCTTTCCTTGTGCACAAGCCCAGTACATGAGGCCAGCAACAACACGGCTAGTAGTATCAGCACGAATTTAAAGAATGCTATTCTCCCTATCATCATCAGCCAGTATGTTACTCCTTTCCTGGCGTATGGTGGCTATCATTGGGCCCGTCGTGACCTCCAGGAAACCAAATTTTGTACCGGCCGCTTAAGGCTAACAGGCTGAACATATACAAACAATTGTCATAATAGCGCCTGTTTCCTGTTCTAAGCGGTGTGTTCCAAAACAGGTCAACCATCTTCCTGGCATGGGGCTCGTCAGCGGCAAGGGAGGCCATGGCATTGGTGGCCAGCAAGCCGACCGGGTGCAACGCCTTTTCTTCAAAAGGCTCGCCTGCGATGGTGTACCGGCGGTAATCTTCTGGGTCCTTATCTGCAAAGAATGCCTGAATCTTATTGGCAATCTCCACCTGCTGAGGATCTTTGCCAAACCAGGCATAATCCAGGCCGATATTGGCTGCCACTCGGTACGAATCACTGAAGAAATGTCCGTATCCCCGCTCGTTGTTCGGTGTGCCGTCATAAAAGGCATACTCGGGGGCCAAGCCTGTTTCAGGATGGCAAGCCAAATGGAGGTATTGGCGGCTCGCTTCAGCCGCTTCCTTCCAAAACGGCCGGTCTTCCTCATTGGCCCATAAGGCAAACAATTCATAGAAATGGGGCAAGTGGTAAGAGGGATCGGTAAACTCACATTCCGGTATAAACTTAATCAATTTGTTCTCCCGGTTCCACATGGGGTAGCCCCGCCCATTTTCCCCCTGGTGCAAGCAGGTGTGAAGCAATGTCCTGGCCTGGCGGCTGTAGTCATACGGCTCCGGCCCGTCCCCCCAGCGGTGCGAGGCAAAAAAGAGGGCCATGGCAAAATACTCTTCACCATCTGGGGCAGGGCCATAGGCACGTTTGCTTCCGTCAGGATTGCATGACCAGGCAAAATAACCGGCGTGTTCTCCCTCGTTTAAATACATATAGGTTTTGGCCCAATTCCACAATCGGTTGAACACGTCTTGGCGATCCATTTGGACAGCCATCATCATGCCATAGGACATGCCTTCTGTCCTGACATCCAAATTGCCCGTATCCAGTATATAGGCAAGATCAGCACCGGTTTCATAATAGATTTTTGTCTCATCATCACCATATAGCAGCGCCTGCCAGGTTTCTTCCAGTTTTGTTTCAATCTCGCTCTCCGGGTAGCCATATGCCTTAAAAAGATTGGGATAAACACCCGTATAAAAGGCTCCTTTCCCCATGGTCACAGCCTCTCCCTTCATCATTTCCGTTCAAAAAACAAATGCTAAAAGTCAGTTGTGCTCAGAAATAATCAAACGGTCATCCAATCCGGCGTAGGTGGGTGTTTCATCTTTGACAGGCATCACTTCAATGAAGGTGACCTCATTCTTCGTCAGCGTAAAGGATAGGAGCAGCCAGCCTTGCAGACCCTCCCTTTTCTCCGTGCGCAGCAGAGGAATGGCCGCCTCCTTGAGCGTGTCCACTTGCGCCGGCTTGGGAAAACGGGGCCGTCCCATCTGTTGCCACACCCGCCAGGGATTGGCGTGTTGTTCATCTACCGTTTGACGCTTAATAAACACCTCCTTAGCATCGATGGCTAGTTTCAGATTGATTTGTTGCTCAAACCCGTCCCCTTCCTCCATCACCACATTCCAGGCAACCAAAGCGATGGACCCATCGTCTCTCTTGGTCACAATCAGCCGGTCATCCCGGTATAAGCATGTTTCACCCAGTTGGTTAAAGAATGAAAATAAATGAAAGGTGGGTTTGGGAATGCCATGTAAAGCCACCAGACCAAATCCGCCATGGAAGATGGCTTTAGGGATGTCTGCCTCCTCGAAAACATCGCTAAATGTCCAGTAGGAAAACAAATCGACGCTATCCCCTGCTTCACTCAGAATACGGGCCAGGTAAACCGCATTAAGGGGAGTGTCATGCACGGGATTGACCGGACTGTAGGAAGTGTTGTACTCCGTGATATAAAAAGGCAAATCAGGAAATGGTGACTGATTGATCAGTTCACGCACAGACCTGAATTGATGAAGCATGTCTTCCGGTTGTTCCAGCTTTTGATAATAATACTCAAAAGTTGTCTTATGGGGTTTGGCTGATGTGTAGGCATGCCTGCTGACAAAATCAACGGGCACGTTTTCCCGCTCACAAAAGTGAAGGAAGTCCGTAATCCAATGATCCGATCCTCCACATATGGCTGGACCGCCCACTTTCAGTTCCGGATGCACCGCTTTGATCGCTTCAGCTGTCACTTGATACAATTTGAAATATTCCGCTCGGTCCGCATTCTTCCAGAAATTTACAAGATTCGGTTCGTTCCAGATCTCAAACGGCCATTGTTTCACTTCTTCCAAACCATAACGTTCAATAAAATGACGGACTGTGACTTTAATTAGCGTTTCCCATTGCTTATAATCTTTCGGGGGCGTGACGTTACCTTCCCAATAGAAAATGGTTTGCGTTCCTGAAGCCAATGCTTTGGGCATAAAGCCGATTTCCACAAGGGGCCGGATGTTGTGGGCCAGAAAAGCATCGAATATGCGGTCAATATAGGTAAAGTTGTAAAAAGGCTGCTTCTTTCCTTCTATCTCCACTTCCCGGTAAATGCCCACATCATCATGCAACAAGCCATGGCCTCTGATGTAGGCAAAACCGATTTTTTCCTGCACCAGCTTCAAGTGATCCAAATACTCTTTTTGCAACGCTAACCCCAATCTCCCAGTGCCTACACACAGCTTAAACTTTTTTTCAAACTTTGTTGTTTTTTCTCCACTGATGACAATCTGACTCATCTCATTGCCACCCTTTGTTCAGATTTTTTTAAAAGCAAGGTCCATCAAGCTTCACTCTACCTCATCATGGATGATCCTGGGCCTGTTGCTGCTCAACCTTTTGGAAAGCATGTGCGGCAACTTTCATGATCCACACGGCTGGGACACTCATACTAAATACCACAAGGAGACCTGGCAGCCAGGTGAAAATGACAATGAAAACAAGGAGACCTGCAACCATCAGCAGCGTATGGAGCGGAAAGGCCAGGCTGACGGCCATTGCAGAGCGTACATACTGCCAAATTTTTAACTGGTAATGGACCAGAACCGGAAACAGATAGAACAAGGAGACAGCGCTAAGCATCAACATGAACAAAGACACGATCCACAGGAAATGGGTCATTAAAGTGGACTGGGTATTGTAGTACTGAATGTTGTTATAAAGCAAAACAATAAACAACCCGTAACCCCAGCCCAGCACATTTGCCTTCATAAATTCCCGTTTATAAGCCAGCCAAAATGTACGCCAGACCGCAAAGTCTTGTTGCCCCAGTATCCATTTGCGTATGACGCTGAAAAGAGCAGCCGTAGCCGGGGCAAAGCCCAGTACACATATGCCAAGAAGTGTGAACAGGATCCATAAGGTGTTAACATATACCAATCTGGTAATCCACAAGCAGGCCACATAAAAGACACCAGTGAGGCTGTTTCTTTCCAAAGCCCTCACGTCCGGATTCATTCTTTCACCCCTCCCAGCGTCATCCCTTTAACAAAATACTTTTGCAGGAAAGGATACACCAATATGATCGGCACACTCACAATAATGGTCATTGTTGCCCGGATGGACATGGGGGTGACCACATTGCCGCCTTGCGCTTCGCTGCCGGCAAAGGCATCCACTGCACTGCGTTGAGCCAATGCTGCATTAGTATTCTGTAAAATTTTCATCAATTCGTACTGTAAGGTCGTTAAGTGGGGATGGGAAGAGTTATACAGGAACACATCAAACCAGCTGTTCCATTGCCACACGGCCACGAACAAGGAAACTGTGGCCAATACAGGCAAGCTGAGCGGCATCACAATGCGTAAAAAGATCGTAAACTCGCCAGCCCCATCGATCCTGGCCGACTCGATAAAACTGTTTGGCAAACCATCAATGAAGGAGCGGATCACAATCAGGTTAAAAACACCAATGATATTGGGAATAATATACACCCAAAAACTGCCGATTAAACCCAATTCCCTGATTAATAAATAGGTGGGGATCAAACCGCCGTGAAAATACATGGTCAAGACAAAGAGAATCGTGGCAGGCTTGCGCAGCACAAACTCCTGCCGGCTTAAGGTGTAAGCCACCATCGCCGTACAGAATACAGAAATGACCGTACCTATCAGGGTGCGGGCAACTGATATAAATAAAGCCTGCAAAATGTGCGCTTCTCCCAGGACATGCTGGTAGTTTTGCAAAGTAAATTCCCGGGGCCACAAGTAAATGCCTCCTCTGATGGAGTCAGTCGCATCATTAAGGGAAATCGCCAACTGGTTCAACATGGGGTATAGCATGACTATGATCAACAAAATCATAAACAGATAGTTGCATGTGTCAAAGATGATATCCTCAGTGGTCAGCTTCCTTTTAGAAATCTTTTTCTTTAAGCGGAATGGCAGTGCTTTTGTTTTAATCATGCTGCTCCTCCTCAAAACAGTCTTGCTTGTCCCAGCCGTTTAGCCATATGATTCGCTGCAAAGAGGAATATGAAGCTGATAACCGTTTTAAATATTCCCGCTGCAGTGGCTAATGAAAAGTTCCCCATCGATATCCCATATCGTAAGACAAATATATCCAGGTTTTCTGAATAGTGAATGTTCATCGGATTACCCAACAAATACTGAGGCTCAAAGCCTGACTCCAAAATATAACCCATGTTCATGATCAGCAAAATGACAATGACAGGTTTCATGCCAGGCAAGGTGATATACCATATGCGCTGCAACCTTCCCGCTCCATCTATCTCTGCCGCTTCATACAGCTGCGGATTGATCATGGCGATGGCGGCCAAATAGATAATGGCATTCCAACCTACATTTTTCCATACCTCGGCAGCCCCAATAATGCCCCAAAAATAATGACCGACACCCAGCCACAGAATGGGCTCCTGGATAATCCCCAATTTTAATAAAACAGTGTTAATGATCCCATACTCAAGGGACAATGCGTGAGAAACGATGCTTGCTGCCACAACCCAGGATAAAAAATGGGGCATGTAACTGATGGTCTGGGCCACACGTTTAAAGGGCATATTGCGGATTTCATTAAACAGAATGGCCAAGCTGATGGCCGTGACAAAACCCAGGACCATATTGATAATACTCATGGCCAGCGTGTTTCTTAGCACACGGTAAAATTCAGGAGCGGTAAACAGAAATTTAAAATGCTCCCACCCCACCCACTCCTGCTCGAAAATGCCACGGGCCGGCTTGAAGTCCTGAAAGGCAATGACCCATCCCCAGATGGGCAAGTATTTGAAAATAATCAGCCATATGATGAAGGGCACGCACATCAGCAGCAACGTTTTTTGCTGTTTCAATTGATAGAGGAATTCCTTGATTCCAGTACGTTTTCGCTTGGAAATTGGCTGTTTGTTGACGTTGCGTTCAATCGTTGGCATTTCTATTCTCATCAGGCTGGGGAACCCCCTTTATCCATGCTGTTTAATGTTCACAGGGTGATCAAAAAGAGAGGAGACCGAACAACCTGACTGCTCGGATTTCGGTCTCCTTCTATTCATACCAAATCTCAGACCCGCTTAACGGCTTTGAAGCAGGACTCTTTCTTTAACCCCTTCTATTATGGTTTGTTCATAGGCCTCAACATCTAGTTTTCTATATTCAGTCACGAATTCATCCCACAATGAATCAAATTGATCTGGGGAGGCCAACACGAGTTGCGGGAAATACTGACGCTGCAAATCTTCGCTCCGTTGTTGGAAAATTTGAGCCGGTGAACCCTGTTCAATGTTAACGCTCCAGGCAGGGAACCACGGTCGCTCATCAGGAGCAGAGAACAAGTCAGCATAAACTTCCAATCCGTAAGCATCCAAAAACTCCAAGTCTATCTCTGTATAAGACATGCGGGCGACCTCCGGCTGGCGTCTCGGCTCCCAGGCATTGCCGTCAGGGAAGGTGCCATTGCCCCGGGGCCAGTGCCATTCAAAGTAAGCAAAGCCAAACTCTTCACGGAACGTTTGATCAGTCGTCAGTTGAATTTGTTCAGGCGTCCGGTAGTATCTTCCGTTGTCATCCACTTCATATGTTTCGCCTTCAATCCCCCACATGATCAACTTCTGATTCTCAATTTTGGCCATATTGTCAATGTACTTGATAATCCTGACCGGATCCTCAGCACTGACGGTAATGCCAATACCACGGTTCGTGACGAACCCAGGGGGGTCAAGATATTGGTCTTTAATTTCTTCATCAAATACGATCGGCAGGGGCACATATTGTCTGTATTCCCTGTCTAAACCGGCGCTTTCAATGGCGTTGAAAGCTTGGCCCACTTGCCAGCCATAGTCAAAGAAACCGAGCACCCGGCCGGAGCTTAGTTTGGCCAAATACTCGTCATAGTTGGCGACAAAGGCCTCTTGGTCAAACAAGCCCAGCTGGTTCATCTCATTCAACTTTTTGAGCCAGCGTTTGGTGATTTCTTTGTCCGCGTAAACCTCGGCTTCATAGGTGTCCATGTCTACAATGACACCGCCATCATTGGGGTATCCCGCCAAATGATTGGGCTGATTGGTAAAGGCAAAGAAACGCCAGTCGTATGTTAATGCGGTAAAGCCGACCGTTTTGCTGCCGTTGATTTCAGGATATTTTTCTGCATAACGAATGATCAGATCAAAATATTCGTCTAAAGTTTTCACTTCAGGATAGCCAAATTCCCTTAACACATCCTGCTGGATCCAAAAGGCGCCCTGGTCAATATCGGGATTGGGCATATAATCGTGGGTGGCACCAAACGGAATCCAGTAAATGTTGCCGTCGGGCTGCTTCATCATTTCCAAATAGGGTTCATATAATTGCTTCAGATTAGGCGCATGTTCTTCAATCAAATCATTTAATGGTATGAAGGCACCGGCATCCAATAGCTGGTCAATGGCGGCATCAGGGACAATCACATCAGGATATTCTCCGCTGGCAATCATGACACCGATCTTGGTATTGATATCCCCAACGAGATATTCCATTTTCCAGTTTACACCTGTTTGTTCTTCAAAAATTTGCCCGATTCTTGTTTGGTTGGCTTCAATGTCTTTTAAGGAGGTGCCGGCATTAAAATAGGTAAAGGTGACCGGTTCCAAGGATTCTTCGGTTTGTTCCGAATCCTTGTTGTCCTCACTTGGTTCCTGGCTTGCTTCTTCACTTGGCGAGCAGGCTGCCATGGCCGTCATCAGCAGCAAAGCCAGGACCAGAATCAAAATTTTCTTGATTCTCATCCATTTTTGACCCCTTTCTCCTGATTTTTTTATTCAATTGTATTTTCATTATAAGAGGTCACCTCACCGGTTGTTGACCATGCAAACTTTAGCATTTACTGAGAAAACTTTATATCCCCTCTTCTTATCCTCTGGCTGGAATGGACAGATGGACTGCAGTCCCTTGTCCAACCTGACTGTGGATGTCTAGATTAAACTGCTGTCCATAGTGCATGTTTAAGCGCATAAAGACATTCTTAATGCCCACACTCTCACCCATCTCTTCATCCGCCATTAACGACTGCTTGATTTGATTCAGCTTATCCGGTGCGATGCCTACCCCATTATCTTCAATACCTACCTGCAACCACCCGGACACCACTTGGACTTTGATCCAGATGGTCCCTCCTTGTTTGGACGGTTTAATGCCGTGCAAGCAAGCATTTTCCACAAAGGGCAATAAGATCATGTTAGGTATCAAGCAAGGATAAGCGGAGGGATGAACGTCAACTTCATAATTTAATTGCTGTTCAAAACGGTATTGCTGGATTTCCAGAAAGGAAAGGATGAGGTCCATCTCTTCCTGCAAGGTGACCCAATCTCTTCCCCAGATGAACGATTTCTTTAAAATTCTAGCCAGATTGGCTATCATCTCGGCTGTTTCCGCTTCATCCTTAATCATGCTTCTCATGCGGATCGTTTCCAAGGCGTTAAAGATAAAGTGAGGATTGATCTGGCTTTGCAAGGCATTCAATTGGGCTTGCTTTTTTTTCAGTTCCAGATCCTTTTTCTGTATGCTGGCCACATACACCTCATTGATCAGTTTGTTAATTTGCCGGGTCATGCGGTTAAACTCCCGCGTAATCTCGCCAATTTCATCCCTGTATTCCTCATGCCGGTCGATGGTGTCAAATTGTTGATTTTTTACTTTCCTTATATACTGGACAATAAGGGCCAGGCGCGCATGCAGGGACCGGCTGATTAGAACAATGATGAAGGTCGGAATCAGCAGATTGGCAGCAGCCATGTAAAAAATGAAACGTCCGCTTTTTCTCACTTCATCCAACAACACCGCTTCTTGAATAACCCCAACGATTTTCCAATTCTGAAAATAATTTCTGTTATTTAATGACTCGGTTAAAACAATCATATCTGGTGAAAGTTGCCGGGATGAAAATATGATCTCTCCGCTGTGCCAATCAACGCCAGGATCGGTACTGTACTGAATTCTTCCACTGTCATCCAAGAGGTAAATGTAGCCGGGAAAAGTGACATTTGAAAAAATATGTCTTATGGTGTCCATGTTGAGGTCTATTTTGAGAATTTTCTCCCATTTGTCATAAGCTTTGTAATAATTAAGGAGACGGATGACGCTGAAGGTATCTCCACCATCATAAGGGGTGCGTATAAAGAGGGGAATTGAATAACGGGACCGGTTAAGTTCTTGATACCAATCACTTTGCTTGACCTCGTCCGTAAGGTTGTTAACCCCGCCTGAATAGGACAGCGTTGGATTATCGGAATAAAGGGTAATGGCGTATACAGAGTGATAGATTGGCCCGTATTTGTTTAAGAGTCCTCGCAGATATTGATCGTAGACAGCGATATAATCGGCCAACCGGGCATATTCCCGATCCAGGTAGTCATACAGCCGGACATCGGTATACAGGACAGTTGTACTTCCGACTGCTTCATCTACCACCTGGCTAAAATCACTTTGAATTTGCTTAAATGTTAAGGTCACATCTTCCATTTTTTGTTCATAGACCCGTTTCGTAATCACTTGATAAAAAAATAAATTAGTCAACAAAATGGGAATAAACACAGCACAAAGGTAGAGAATCAAAAATTTATTTCTCAATTTCAAATTGTGAAAGCTTAACCGCTTCATGGTATCGCCTACTTTGCTGTCTGCACCCGTTTTGACCTGCCGAGCAGGCGGTTCCGGTAAGCCGTTGGGGTCATTCCTTCCCGCTCCTCAAATTTGGTTACAAAATAATCTACACTTTTAAACCCCACTTTTTCAGCAATTTCGTAGACACGCAAATCTGACTGACGCAACAATCTTTTCGCCTCATTAATGCGAATCTGTAACAAATATTCCTTAAAGTAAACGTCGTATGTCTTCTTAAATAATTGGCCAAGGTAAATGGGATTGAGATAGAACTTATTGGCAATATGCTTTAAACTGATATGCTGATGGTAATTTAAGTCAATATATCTTTTGATTTTTTCAATCTCTCCCCGATGCTTGTTCTGGCGCAATTGATCGATCACCTGCACCGCTTCCTGGACAAAGACCAGGAACAACCGGCGCAGTTCTGTTAACGTGACCTGGCAATCAAGGGACCGCATCAACTGGGATAAAGTTTTCATATTCTGTTCATCCCCGTCCATCGAACGGATGACATTTAACACCCTTTGAATACTGCGCCATAATGATACCCGGACGGCTTCAGGGGCCAGTCGTTGTACTTGAAATTCCCGAAACATCCTGGTAATCGTTTGCTGAGCTTCCTCAAGTCTGTTTTCCTCAATTTGTTCTAACAAGATGGTGTCCCATGAAGTGTCCAACTCTCCATCATTTGATGCATCATGCCGGACATCCTGGAGAAGATCCAACCATTGCTGATGGGTGAGGCAGGTATTCTTTTCTTGCTCCAAGATCTTTGACAGTCTTTCCAAAGCTTGTGTTAATTCTCCTTGTTCAATGGGTTTGAGGAGAAAGTCGTGGACGCCAAAACGGACGGCTTGCTGGGCATATTTAAACTCTCCGTACCCGCTAATGATGATGAATTTGCATGGGTAAACCTGTGACTCTTTTATTCTTTTGATTAAGTTGATGCCATCCATAACGGGCATACAAATATCCGTAATGACCACATCCGGATTTGTGTCCTGTATCATTTGCCAGGCCTGTTCGCCATCTTCCGCCTCGCCACTGATTTTAAAATCATAAGTTTCCCAGTTAATCATCTTTTTCAGGCCCTGTCTAATATAAAATTCATCATCCACCAAGACCACTGTGTGCATGCCTGATCCCCCTTTCACGCCTCTCCTCTTAAGCAAGCGTTTTCATTTTTCAAGACAACCTGTTTTTAGAGCAGATTTTTTGCACTGACAAAGATCACGGTCTTGAGTTCACTATGAAACCGTTCACATGTCGCATGATCATGATATGCGAAGGACCAGATAAAATAGCTGTGAATAGGTGTTGTTACAAATCTTATAAAGCCTCGCACATCGGTCATGATTCAAATGTTGTTACTCTAACCCCTTCTCTTCTTCGTTGTGACGTCAACCCAAACGGCAAGAATTAAAATCAAGCCTTTAACGATATATTGCCAGAAGGCTTCAACGTTCATCATACTCATGCCGTTATCCAGACTAGCCATAATCAATGCTCCAATGACTGCCCCGATAATCGTACCAGTACCACCCATTAAGCTCGTCCCGCCTATGACGGCTGCAGCAATTGCATCAAGTTCTAACATTTGTCCCGCTGAAGAAGTGGCTGCATTCAAACGAGCAGTTAAAACAACCCCGGCCACTGAAGCCATAAAGCCGCTAAGAATAAAGACGGCCATCACACGCCGACGAATATTAATACCGGAAAGACGCGCCGCTTCAGGGTTTCCGCCAATGGCATAAATTTGGCGGCCAAAGGAAGTGTTTTTTGCAATAAACGTGAAAATGAGACCTAGTACTAGTACCAGCATGATCGGCATCGGGATGCCGGCATAGGCGTTCATCGTACCCACAAATAAGATAATGAGCATGCTGATCCCAGCCACTTTTAACAATTCAATCGAATAAGGAGCAACCTCAAAGCCATATTTTATACGTGAACGTCTTTTGTTCAATGTAAAGAGGATAACGGCAACAATTGCCATAGCAGCTAATATCCACCCGAGACTGACCGATAGATATGATTGACCGATGGTTCTAAAACCTTCTGACAATGGTGCAATCGTATTACCCTTGGTGATGCCAAGCAAAATACCCCGAAAGATGAGCATCCCACCTAACGTTACAATAAAAGAAGGTACTGACATGTATGCAACCCAAAACCCTTGCCATATCCCGATAAGTATCCCGAGCCCAATCGCAACAGCTATGCTAAGAAACGGATCAAGGCCGACCCATACGTTTAATACAGCTGCCACACCGCCCGTTAATCCGGCAACCGAACCGACAGATAAATCAATCTGCCCAGATACGATGACCAAAACAACACCGATCGCTAAGATCGCGGTCACAGACATTTGTCTGAATAAATTAGATAGGTTTCGTTCAGATAAAAAAGCTCCATCTGTTAATATTGCAAAAAATAACCATATAGCAACGAGGGCAAAAATCATTGCGTAAGCTCTAATATCCATTTTCATAAAAAACGAAAGTTTGCTGCCGGTCTCTTTATTAACATTGTTTTGTTTAAGCGGCAAGTTCATTTCATTCCCCTCCCGTTGCTGCCTTCATAATTTTTTCTTGCGTGGCCTCATGCTTGGATAATTCTTTAACGATTCTGCCTTCGTTCATCACGAGGATTCGATCACTCATTCCCAATATTTCCGGTAGCTCAGACGAAATCATGATCACAGCGACTCCCTCGTCAACAAGCCGATGCATAATGTTATATATTTCATATTTGGCCCCGATATCGATGCCTCGCGTCGGTTCATCCAGAATGAGCACTTTCGGCCTTGTCATCAACCACTTGCCAAATACTACTTTTTGTTGATTTCCTCCACTTAAGTTGCGCACCTTCGTCTCCAAAGATGGTATCTTGATGCGAAGAGCATCTTTGTAATGTTCACTCGATTTAATTTCCTCATTAAAATTCAACATGAACCAATTTGTAATATTTTTCAAGCTGGATAGCATTATATTTTGTTTAACATCCATATCTAACACTAATCCATAACGCTTTCTATCTTCTGATACGAGTGCCAATCCTTTATTTATCGCATCGTATGGATTTTTGATTTTGACTTCTTTCCCGTCAATTTTAACTTTGCCTTCCCACTTTCCGTGATATCCCCCAAATAAAGCCATCGCCACTTCGGTCCGACCGGCACCCATCAAACCTGAAATACCTAATATTTCACCTTTCCTAGCTTGAAAAGACACGCCTTTGACTACTTCGGTTCCATCCGGCTGGAAAACTCTTAAATTTTCCACTTCTAATACGGTTTCGCCCGGTTCATGTTTTACAGAAGGAAACCGCTCCGTTAATTCACGTCCGACCATCTGAGCAATGACAGTGTCCTCATCTGTTTCCGATATAGGAGTTGTCGAAATTGATTTGCCGTCCCTTAATACAGTAACGGTATCACAGATTTGAAACACTTCATTCAATTTATGTGAAATATAAATACAAGTAACACCTTCTTTGCGCAAATTGTTCAAAATGTCCATCAGTATTTCAACTTCACCTTCAGTTAAAGCTGCCGTGGGTTCATCGAGTATGAGGATTTTAGCTTTTTTGGACAACGCTTTCGCTATCTCTACCAATTGCTGTTGTCCTATACCTAAGTCATCCACTTTCGTCATCGGATTGATTTTTAAACCGACGCGGGCCAACCACTTTTTGGTTTCGGAATAAAGTTCATCCCAATTGATAAGCCCATACTTCCCAGGTTCAACACCCAGAAATATATTCTCACCAACGGTCATCTGTTTGACTAAGGCTAATTCCTGATAGATGATTGCAATTCCCGCCTCTTCTGCTTCACGAATGTTTTTAAACTTCTGTTCTATACCATCTATTAATATTTGACCCTTATAGATACCTTCAGGGTATAAACCACTTAACACTTTCATTAGTGTAGATTTTCCAGCTCCGTTTTCTCCACATAAAGCATGAATCTCCCCTTTTTTCACTTTAAAGCTGACATTATCCAACGCTTTAACGCCGGGAAACTCTTTCGTAATATTGCGCATCTCTAGTACGTATTCAGCCATAGCATCCTCCCCACCCAGCCACAAGATACTCAAGTCAGAGGATCACAAGAGGGATCCTCTTGTAATCCTCCATTTTTCAGTTAGTCTGTAGGCCATTGCTCTCTCGGAACGTTACGATATACATCTTCTAAACTGTGAAAACCAGATTTAACGATAACTTCATATACGTTATCAGCATCAACAACTATAGGTTCCAACAAAATGGAAGGGACATCAATTTTTCCGTTATTTATTGTCGTATCATATTCAAGCTCTTCACCTTTAGCTAAAGCGATAGCGACCTCAGCTGCATGATGAGCCAATAGATTCAGAGGCTTGTAGACCGTCATCGATTGTGTTCCTTCAACAATACGTTGAACAGCAGATAATTCGGCATCTTGACCGGAAATCGGCACTTTACCGGCTAACCCTTGAGCCTCCAAGGCTTGGATTGCACCTCCGGCTGTTCCGTCATTGGAAGCAATAACTGCATCGACATTGTTGTTGTTAGCTGTCAAAGCATTTTCCATAATGTTTAATGCGTTTTCTGGTTGCCAGTTATCAGCCCACTCATCATGAACAATCTTGATAGCCCCACTGTCAATAAAAGGTTGCAATACGTCCATTTGCCCATCTCTGAATAAATGTGCATTATTATCTGTTGGTGCTCCGCCGATAAGGACATAGTTTCCTTCAGGAACTAAATTCGTAATGTATTCGGCTTGCATTTGTCCAACTCTAAAGTTGTCAAACGACATGTATACCGTAACATCGGAGTTGTTAATCATACGGTCATATGCAATAACCGGAACTCCGGCTTCATTAGCGGAATCAACGATCGCTGCAGCTGTATCTGCATTAATTGGAACAACGACTAATACGTCCACACCTTGTGTTAATAAATTTTCTGCTTGCGAAATTTGTGTGGCTTCATCAAGGTTGGCCGACTGAACAAGCACTTCGGCTCCTAACTCTTCTGCACGCTCTACGAAGCTGTCACGATCACGTTGCCATCTTTCTTCTTGCAATGTTGCTAAAGATAAACCAATCTTAATGGTATCGCTGTCAGCTGAACTTCCTTCAGACGAACCAGTAGGCTCTGAACCAGCAGGCTCTTCTGTCGTACACCCGACGAGTGCAACTAACAACAAACCAGCTACAACCATAAACAACAGCAACCGTTTCAACACATTCTCCCCCTTTTAAATATTTAGATTATTTAGATTAAAAGCATACACACACAGCATCTGGTTAGCACACTTTTGGTAGGCATCGCCCCCTTCAGCGTTTGATGAGCTTTATAATCATTCAGATCAATCAAGATAAACACCGCTTTTATTTGAAGCGTTTTCAAATGATCTCAGCTGCTCGGTCCGTTTAGGGGGGCTGCTCAAACGGATATGTTTGTATAACAATGGCTTTGGCCATTTCAACTGGATAATGGTACTCAAACCCGTTAATCGTTATCAGAAGTTTGTTGGAGAAATGAACAAAGCTATTGCGGGCAGTGCGAGTCTAATGACGTTAACGGTTTTGTTTTTGCATTGAGTTGTACACCGCATCAATTACTTTCATGTTATTGAATGTATCCTCACCAGTGTAAGCCGGTTCTTGCCCGTGAAGTACACAATTTGAAAAATGTTCAACTTCATTGAAATATTGATCCGCTTCCAGTGTGTAAACTGTCTTCTCCTGCCCAACAGTTACCTCTACGACACCTATTCCACCATTTTCATCAGGGCGATAAGCTTGGGGCACTCTAATTATGCCTTTCGTGCCGATCACTTCATATTCATTCCGCTTGGCCATACGGAAACTACAATCAAATAAAGCATCGATCCCTCCAGCAAAGCGGAGCAGTCCGTAAGCCGTTGTGTCTACTCCTTGTTCAAACTCACCGTAGGCAAACACTTGTGTCGGTTCCGCATCTAAAATACACCGAATGGCATTAATACAATATCCTCCGATATCGTAGACAGCCCCACCGCCCAAGTCTGGATTTAGGCGAATATTTCCTTTCCCGTCTCCAATGTCAAAAGAGAAGCTGGCTTTCATCAGTTTCACGTCGCCGATCGTCCCTTCATTAATCAGGGAACGCACCTTTTCATGTTGGGGATGAAAACGATACATGTATGCTTCCATAAACTGAACACCGTACTTATGGCAGGCATCCAGCATTTTTTGTACTTGAGCAGCTGTTAATGCGGCAGGCTTTTCACACAACACGTGCTTTTCCCTTTCAGCTGCTTTAATTGTCCATTCATAGTGCATACTGTTCGGTAACGGTATGTAGACCGCATCAATATCTGGGTCATTCAACAAAGCTTCGTATGACGAATAATGACGAGGAATGCCTAACGATTCAGCTACCTCTTTTGCTTTTCCGCTGCTGCTTGCGATGGCATATACTTCCCCATTTTTTAACCGTTGTAGAGCCGGAATAACGGTAGTAACTGCAATGTTCGCCGTGCTTAATACGCCCCACTTCACTTTTTTCATTGCCATTCTCCTTTAATTATTTTTTATTCATCGAGTATTTCTCCGTCTCACTATATGAGCGTTGCTCTTACATACGTAATCGCACCCTTCAGTTATGATTAATCTCCCACTCTAACAACAGCCGGATCGGTAAACACATCGTATTCATCACGACTTGTACTAGAAAACTCAGATATGACCGCTCCTTCATCCCCGGCTTGAAACCAGTGCTTTGTATTTGGCGGTATGGTGTACTGCTCTCCAGGTTTTAACACAATTCCGTGCTTAGCCGTATACCACTGCTCTTTCCCAGCAGGCGGCTTACAGTAGATATCGGTTTCTTCTCCTTCTACAAATAAGTAAACCGTTCCCCAGCGGCAGCGAAACGTCTCTTGCTTCCCGTCCTTTCCAAAAACCGGGGGGTGTAAATGTTCCGGACACGTCTGACGGGGAAAAAGTACGAGCTCTTTGGCACAATAGCGGTCCGTATTGATATAAGTTAACAGCTGCAAACCTTCCACTTCCAAATGTCCAAGGCCCATATCGGTAATCTCAATTTTACTTTTTTCTTCTTCCGTCAGCACAATATTGGCCTTTTCCAGCATTTCTAAAGTCTTTTGCAAAGCTTGTTTGCGCTCCATCTTTTTCCCCCTCCTTGTTCTCAGTTAAATGTGAACACGTAGTTCTGTTGTCATGGATGTACACCTATCCTTTTCCTTTTTACAGATTCATTTGACTGTCACTTCTGTCATAAATTTTTTATTTGTAACAACCGTCTTTTCACCACTGATCTCAAATTGCCCTTCAACCCTGATATCTTCAGAGGAGCTGCCCACCATCACATCAATTTTGCCTGGTTCCACCACAAAATTCATATGTTCATCGTAAAATCCCAGCTGAGCAACAGCCAATGTGAACACGACCGTTTTCGTTTCACTTGGTTTAAGGGTAATCCGTTTAAACCCCTTCAGCTCTTTAACTGGTCTGGTGACATTTTCAGCCTGGACATGGACGTACAACTGAACCACTTCATCCCCTTCAAGTTGACCCGTATTGGTCACATCAACTTGGATGTGAACCGTCCCGTCCACACCAACTTTTTCAGGGGTGATTTGCAAATGGCTGTATTCAAAGGTGGTGTAACTTAATCCATACCCGAATGGGTAGAGGGGTTTTGTACTACACTCCACATAATCACTCAACCAGTGGGAACGTCCTCCTGAGGGCTTGTGGGCATAGTAGACAGGCACTTGACCAACCGTTCTGGGAAAGGTGATGGGCAACTTGCCACCTGGATTGACATCACCAAACAAGACATCCGCTACGGCCCTTGCTCCCTCTTCTCCCGGCAGCCATGCCTCCACTATAGCTGGAACATGTTCGTCAAGCCAATTGATTGAGAGCGGCCGTGCATTGACCAAAACAACCACTACCGGTGTTCCAGTAGCGTAAACCGCCTTGATGAGCTCCTCTTGTTTTCCTGTTAAGTTCAAGTCGGCCCTGTCTCTGGCTTCACCAGACGTGCAGTCAGGAACCAAACCGGATTTATCCCCAACAACAACAATGGCCACATCCGCTTTCTGAGCTGCCTCAACCGCCTCTCTAAACCCGTCTGTTGCCTCTCCTGTCACTTCGCAGCCTTTGGCATAGTAGACTTTGGTATGCGCAGACACTTTTGCTTTGATTCCATCCACAATGCTGATCATCGGCACAAACTGTTCCACCCCGGTGGGATCCAAATGGTCCGGTTTTGCCGTATCAAAGGCATCGTTCATCAGGGCTAACGATTCAATATGACAAGGGTAAGCATAATCACCGATCATATGGCGTGTGTTATGGGCATTGGGGCCGATGACAGCAATGGCGTTGATATCTTTGTTCAAAGGCAAAAGCTGATTTTCGTTTTTCAACAGCACGATTGATTTTTGTGCAATCTGGCAGGCCAGCTTGCGCTGCTCAGGAATATCAAACACTTCTTTTGTTTTGGCCGGTTCAACATAGGGCTGTTCAAACAGTCCTAATTGAAACTTATGTGCGAGTATCCGGGCCACCACACGGTCAATCATCGCTTCGGAAACAAGGCCTTCTTCCACAGCCATTTTTAAAGGTGAACCATAACAATCCGTGCTGGGCAGTTCAATATCCACTCCGGCTTCCAGCGCTTTTTGGGCCGCCAGCTTTTTATCCGGATAAAGCTTATGATATTCGTACAGCATGTTGATGGCAAAATAATCAGAGACGACCAAACCGTTAAAACCCCATTCGTCGCGCAAAATCTCTGTGAGTAACTTTTTCGAACTGTGGCAGGGCACGCCATCCAGCTCATGGTAGGCTGGCATGATAGAAGCAATACGCGCTTCTTTGACAGCGGCCTCAAATGGGTATAGATAAACTTCACGCAGCTCCCGCTCAGGAATGTGGGCAGGGGCCCAGTTCATCCCCCCCTCAGAAATGCCATAACCCACAAGATGTTTTCCGGTTGCCAGAATACCATTATGGGGCCCTTCCCCTTGCAAGCCTTGAATATAGGCTACACCCATCCGGGCCACCAAATAGGGGTCTTCACCAAATGTTTCTTCCGTCCTGCCCCATCTGGGATCCCGGGTGACATCCATCAGCGGGGCCAGGGCCTGATGGGCTCCAGCCGCCTTCATCTGTGTCTTAATCACTGCTCCCATAGCCTTAACCAGTTCCGGGTCCCATGTACTGGCCAGGCCAATGGCTTGCGGAAAACAAGTCGCGCCTTTAGCCATAAAACCGCTGCAAGACTCCTCATGGACAATGGCAGGAATGCCGAGACGGGTGTTTTCGATTAAATAGCGCTGAATCTCATTGGCTATTTGGGCGCAAGATTCGGGGTCAAGGTTGCTGGCCCCGGCAATCCGGGTGATCTGACCGATGCCGTGGCCCATTTTTGCAGCTGCTTTTTCTGCTGAAAAATGCGAATCATCTAACACCTCGTAAACCCAAATGCCACTGAGTTGGGCTATCTTTTCGTCCAAGGTCATGCGTGAAAGCAGATCTTCAACCCGTTTCTGAAGAGGCTGCTCCTTGTCCTGATACAATAATGTTGCCATGGATATTCTCCTTTCCTGAATTTCCTGTTCACCCCACACAGGGCTTATCTGAAAGGCAGCAAAGCCTGATTTAAGGCTCTGGTCTGGGCATAAACCTGCTGGTAAATCTTAAACAGCTCTTCGTATTTGTGCACGTTTTCAGGTATCGGGGTAAACTGCGCTTCATACTGAACAAACTGCTGGCTGCACTCATCTAGCGACGAAAACCAGCCACATCCAACTGCAGCCAACATGGCCGCCCCAAAAGCCGGCCCTTGGTCATGATTCAGCTTCACGACGGTGGCATCAAACACATCGGCCTGCATTTGGAGCCATACATCACTTTTGGCCCCGCCGCCTATGGAGACAACCGTATGAACCCTCTTCCCTGCCTGCCTGAATAACTGTATAGACTCCTGCAGAGAAAATGTAACCCCTTCCAACACCGCCCGGACAAAATCCTGCCGGGTATGGGAACCATCGATACCGATAAAGCTGGCCCGGATAACGGCATCAGCATGGGGCGTCCGTTCCCCTACTAAATACGGGGTAAACACCAATCCGCGTGAACCGGGGGGGACTTGCTCAACACCTCGTAACAGGGTGTCAAAGCTTTCCTGGTGGGCAAAGGTTTTCCTGAACCAGCTTAAACTGTATCCGGCAGCCAAGGTGACACCCATCGTGTAATAGGCATCAGGCTTAGCATGGTTGAAAAAGTGGATTTTCCCTCCAAAATCCCGATCCTGATCCTCATAACTCAAAATAACCCCGGAGGTGCCAATGCTGCACAGGGTGACCCCCGGTGTTAAGATGCCCGCACCAACCGCTCCGCAAGCATTGTCCGCACCGCCGGCAAAGACTTTGGTAGTGGTTTTAAGCCCTGTCTGCCCAGCTATTTCAGGTAACAGGGTTCCGACACACTGATGTGACTGAACCAAAGGAGGACAGAATGACCGGTCAAGACCAAAAGCCGCACAGACATCTTGGCTCCATTCCTGGCCAATAACATCCAGGAGCAGCGTACCCGCTGCATCGGAGAGTTCCATGTGAACCTCACCCGTTAAGCGAAACCGCAAATAGTCTTTAGGTAACAGGAAGAAACGGGCCTGCTCAAACAGGTGTGGTTCATGTTTCTTGACCCACAACAACTTTGGCAGTGTAAATCCCTCTAGGGCATCATTTTTCGTAATGTCAAGCAACCTAGGCCCCAGCTTGTTTCGAATCTCCTGACACTCTTCTGTCGTACGGGTATCATTCCAAAGTATTGCAGGGCGCAACACCTGGAAATGTTGGTCCAGCAATACAAGACCATGCATTTGTCCAGAAAAACTGAGGCCTTCTATCTCCTCCGGATCCACTTGGCTGTGCGTGGTCAATTCCTGTAAAACGGATATGGTTTGCTGCACCCATTGCTCTGGGTCCTGTTCGCTAAACCCGGGCCGGGGCTGAAGCAACGGGTAGGGTCTCGTGGCTTCAGCCACCACCCTTCCTGCTTGATTCACCAATAAGGCCTTCACAGAACTGGTCCCAAGATCAATACCGATGACATAAGGCATAGAAATCCTCCTAAATCCCGCCCAAAGTAAATTTGTGCTCCTCAATCGCGTCCTTATTACTTTTGTTCAAGCTTGGGCTGTGTTGTCATATCAATACCGGAATATATACTCATTAAGGAGTGCTTTAATCCTTTCCTGCTTGCCAGATTGGTTGCGGATGACAGGGTTCTGCAACGCATGTTGTTCTAAGGTATGAAAATTGGCCTTGCCGCTGACAATCTCCAGTCCGATCCCGCTTTTGAAGCTGCTGTAACGTTCCTCGATAAACCGGTCTAAAACCCTGTCTTCAATCAGCTTAGCAGCCACCTTTAATCCTCTGGCATAAGTATCCATACCGGCGATATGGGCATAAAATAAATCTTCCGGCTCAAAGGAACCCCTTCTCACTTTGGCGTCAAAGTTGATACCGCCTGTGGTAAATCCGCCGGCTTTCAAAATTTCATACATGGCCAAGGTAACCGAATATAAATCTGTTGGAAACTCATCGGTATCCCAGCCTAGCAACAAATCTCCCTGGTTGGCATCAATGGATCCCAACATGCCGTGAATGCTGGCTACCCTCAATTCATGTTCAAAGGTGTGTCCGGCCAATGTGGCGTGATTCGCTTCGATGTTCAATTTGAAATGCTCTTTTAATCCATAGCTTTGCAAAAAGGCAATGGTGGTGGCGGCGTCGAAATCGTACTGATGTTTCGTCGGTTCTTTCGGTTTGGGCTCGATCAACAGCTGGCCTTTAAAGCCAATTTCTTTAGTGTAATCAACGGCCATTTGCAAAAACCGGGCCAAATTGTCCAATTCCAGCTTCATATCCGTGTTTAACAGCGTTTCGTAACCTTCCCTCCCTCCCCAAAAGACATAATTTTCTGCCCCGAGTTCTACTGCAATTTCCAACCCTTTTTTGACTTGGGCCGCCGCATAGGCAAAGACATCTGCATGACATGATGTGGCGGCGCCATGGACATATCTGGGATGGGTAAACAGGTTGGCGGTATTCCATAACAGCTTCACCTTGCTGGTCTTCATGTACTCTTTAATCATGGCGACGATTTCATCTAAATTTTTGTATGTTTCCCTCAAATTGTCCCCTTCAGGGGCAATATCACGGTCATGAAAACAAAAATACGGAACGTTTAACTTTTCAAAAAATTCAAAGGCAGCTTCTACTCTGGCTTTGGCCAAATCCATGCCCGTATACTGGTCCCAAGGACGGATCATGTTCGGTTCGCCAAAAGGATCGGCACCGCTGCCCGTGAAGGTGTGCCAGTAGGCCACAGCAAATCTGAGATGCTCCTCCATTGTTTTCCCGGCAACCATTTCAGTGGGATTATAGTGCTTAAAAGCCAGAAGGTTGTTCGAATCACGCCCTTCATATGTAATAGGCTTAATGTGTTCGAAGTAAGCCATCCCGGATGCTCCTTTCATTTGTTTGTTTAACATACAAATTATCTTCTTCAATTTATAATATAGTTAATTATTAGATAAGAGTCAATCAAAATTTCAAAGATGTAAACCGCCAAGATTTCCAATCCCCAAAATCCTTTAATTGTGATTTTACCGTCAAATTGGTGTTGAATTTTAGAACTATTTCATATTATGATAGGTGGTGTATTAGTTTCGGTAGTAAACTTTCTAAGTGTATATTATTTTTGTTTGGAGTGGTACTTCATGATTCAAAAACCACAAACAGGAGACCAAGAATATGTCAGGCGCTTAAACCGTTCCATTGTTTTGAATCATATCAAAGAATACGGGCCGATCTCCAGAGCTGAAATTGCCAAAGATACCTCCTTGAATAAAGCAACCGTTTCTTCCCTTGTAGAACAACTGATTAATGAAAATTTGGTCAAAGAGATTGGGGCGGGCCATTCCTCCGGTGGAAGACGTCCTGTTTTGCTTCTCTTTAATGCTGAAGCCGGCTCTGTTATCGGTGTCGACCTGGGCGTCAATTATATCCTGGTTGTCTTAACAAATTTGAGTTCCCACATTAAATGGTCCAAAAAAGTCTTCCTGTCTCCTGCAGAGGATTTTCAATCCGTACTGGATAAACTGTACAAGCTTATTGGGGAAGCGATTGAACACGCCCCCCAAACGCCCCACGGCATACTGGGGATTGGGGTAGGCATACCGGCGATTACGGATCATCAACGCGGCATTGTCCTTTTTGCCCCTAATCTGCAGTGGAAAGATGTGAACTTAAAGGATCTGCTGGAACAGCGTTTTTCCCTTCCCGTTGTGATTGACAACGAGGCCAATATGGGTGCTTTAGGAGAAAAAATGTTTGGCAACGGTGCCGGTTACCAACACATTGCCTATATCAGCGTTGGCATCGGCATTGGCGTGGGCCTGGTCTTGGATAACCAAGTGTACCGGGGAGCCAATGGGTTTGCCGGTGAAATGGGGCACATGATCATAGAGAAAAATGGGTTAAAATGTTCATGTGGTAACCGTGGCTGTTGGGAAATGTATGCATCTGAAAAATCGCTGTATATGCGCATGGAAGAGATCCAATTTCCGTTATCTTCCACAGATCCTCTGCAAAGCATTTTACAAGCAGCTGAAACCGGCCATCACCAAGTGATTGCCAGTTTACACGACATTGGTGAGTATCTTGGCATTGGCATCTCCAATATTATTAATGCCTTTAATCCTGATTGCGTCATTATTGGCAATACACTGTCCCAAGCCGACCGCTGGATCATTGCCCCTATTGAAAAAGTGATTAACAGCAGAACACTGCCCTTTTCCAGACAACACGTCCAGGTTAAACTGTCCAACCTGGGTGACAAAGCATGTGTGATCGGTGCAGTGTCCAGTATCTTAACCCAACACTTTTCCTTCAATGGCACCCAAATGGCCGTCCCTAACCCCTGAAAGGAAAACATGTTGACCAATGGAAAATATATAAGCCTCAGCAAAATAAACGGCCAGCCATTATGTAAAGTTTTCCACAGCTGCTTTAGCAGCACTATAGGCAGGCACTTTGGTCATGGGAGAGGGGGCACTCATGGAGGATATATTGAATAATGACAGCCCCTTTTCTCCCGATCATCCTTTTGGCAAAGATTTGGGTGGGGAGAACGGTGCCCAGCAGATTGAGGTCAAACACCTGGCCAAACCCTTCGATGTCCAGACCGGCCTGCTCCACACTTTGCCGGTCCAGCACGTGGCCATTGCCCCGCAAAGCACACCGCTACCGCCTGTCACCACAGCTACTTTTCCTCGCAGATTCTCAATGATTGGCAGCATCTCTCTCCCTCACTTCCGCATTTTTTCTCGTTCCAAAGTATCCCAAATACCCCACAAATACATAATCCCAAGCGCCCTGTCATATAAGCCGTATCCGGGGCGGCATTGTTCATCCCAAATATGCCGGCCATGGTCCGGCCGGACGTAACCTATATAGCCAATATCGTGATAAGCTTTGACGATGCCATAAATATCTAAAGATCCGAGTTGGACAACTGGTATCACGATGATGGCAACTGGACAAAGTCAACAAAATTCCGGCAGAGCAACTTGTCGATGTCACGCCTGATATCGGCAGCGGTCTGCTGCCATCCCCGCTCAAGCAAGGCCTGATAGTTTTTTACCAACATGCCTCTCAACACTTGCTTGCTGTGCGCCCATTTATACAGCAACTGCTCAAAAATGCGGCAATCTGAGTGCTGAAAGATAAACCGGTTGCCTAATTGGTCAAACCTCATCTGTGAAATTTCCTCGATTAGCTGAGGGGTGTTTAAAAACCACCAGCAGCCAAACACCATCATGTTTCTAAATTTTTGAGCCAGCGTCACTAACTCGTACTGATTTTCTCTGGATAACATGGTGACTAGGAATTTTTGCTGCGGATAGTTCCGGCACAAATGTTCTAAAGAAGTTAACTCTGCGTGTCCGGCCATATCACCAGCCAGCTGCAAGTCTGGATTAACCCGTCTTTTGGTGCCGATCATCAGGGCCAGCGGTAAACGGTATTCAGCACAAACCGGTAATAAACAATGATCTAGCAATGCTGTGCTGACACTGTCCTGCGGATAGTTAAAATAATAGGGCAATGACACCGCCACGTAGACGGGATTCATGACGGCAATCCAATCCCTGATAAAACGTTGCACTTGTTCCACGGTTTGCGTGGTTAGCTTTTCCATGACGTCATAGCCCATGCTTTGCAGCAGCGGGTAAGTGTCGGACCAGTGATTGAGCAAGGGATCTAACCGCAAGGCAGGCAAAAAGCGTTGATCCGGATGCTGCTTTTTCCACAACTTCCTTTCCACAGGATCAAAGGGATCATTGGTCATCACAATTCGGTCTATATTGGCCATGTCCATAATCCGGTCAATGTATTTGTGAACATCGCGTTGCTGGTTAAACCAGCGGCGAATCTGATTCAAATCTTTGCTGACTGGCACGTCCAACATCTGCAAAATGGTTAACAGGCCTTGCCCCGCTTCACTGACCGGGCTGTTGTGGACAAACAATGTTTCCCACACATATTCGGCCCGTTCCTTTTCAGACAAGCGCCAAAAGGTTTCATAAGGCAGATCAGACCACAGAAAGGTTTCCGAAACCAAATAATGATAATTTAATAATTGATCAATGCCTGTTAAACATAACGATTCAAACGAAGGTGGAAACAAATGTGTATGCATGTCAATGATTTTCGTTTGATTTAAGGCATGATCCACAATCTTTTCTATCTCGTTGGGCTGGGTAATGGGTTGTTCAGTTTGCATGAAAACCACCTTTCTTTCGTTTTTAATGGCTGTGTTATTGTCCAAGCCTTCTCTGGGTTAATGAGGAAAGCCATAAACTGATAAAGGCGAAAAGTAAAAGAGGGAACATTAACGTTAAGGCGAGCGCATCCAGCATAGGTGGTGGTTGATTACCAGCACTGCTTAATACGCTAAAGACCATAACCGGCAATGTCTGTGTTTTAGGTCCTGAAATCAACAGAATGATGATAAACGTACTGAACATGCGAATAAATATATTAATCGCCGCTGCGGTTATCCCTGGAATAAGTTGAGGAAAGACGATACGTGTAAACATACGCCATTTGTTCGCCCCTAAGGATTGGGCTGCCCACTCCAGGCGTGGATCTAACGATTCAATAAACGGAATCAGAATGAACACGGAGAATGGAATACCAATAATGAGATTGACAATAATCAGACCAGGGATGGTTTCCGCTAACCCTATTGAATAAAAAATAGAGGCGATCGGAATAGCATAAACGAGTTCTGGAAGCGTAAACGGCAATTGATAAAAACCAATCAAGGCATCTTTAAATGGAAATTGTTTGCGAGCCAGCACATAAGCGCTGGGAATACTCAAAATTAATGAAATAATTGTGGCTACTCCTACAATTTTCAGTGTGATCTTATAATAAGAACCGATATCATAAGCAACCCATGCCCGTTTCATCCATTCGAACGTATACCCCTCGGGCAAAAATGTCCCAAACCATTCCGTGCCAAAAGCACTGAAAAAAACGGATAATGTCATGCCTAAAATGATCATGATAAAACTAATGATTAATAGCCAAAAGGGCAGAGCTTTTAAATAATTGAATAACCTTTTTCTATATTTATGTTTATGACTTTGTAAAACACTCTCCACCTCGTTGGATATTGAAGTTTGCATATAATAGTCCCTCCAACTTACTTGAATGTCGTCGCCGATCCAACATACCCTCGTCGGCGAATCCAGAAGACAATGAGCAGGCACGTGAGCTGAGTGAGTGCCATCACCATAGCTACGGTGTTGGCCATATTATAATTAAAATGTCGCATCGCTTCTTCAAAAGCGACAACTGCAAAAGTACGGGTTTCCGAAGACGGATTTCCGACTAAGATGGCCGACGTGTAAACCCCAAGCTGCATGATCAAGTTAAGAGCAAAAACGGTTAAGACATTGGACCGAATTAAAGGAAAGAAAACTCGGCGAAATGTCGCCCACTCACTAGCCCCCAAGGAACGGGCTGCTTGTTCCAAACGCGGATCTGTGGAGTCCATCATGCCAGCTAGATTAGAGGAAATAAAGGCAACCCCTAATATAAACAAGGCAATAAACGTGCCCCAGAAGTTATACAGCAATCTTAAGGGCTCATCGATTAAACCCAAGTTTAAAAGGATTTGATTGAACCATCCGTTCGGCTTGAAAAAGGCGATAATTCCCATGTCTACAAGGATTGAACCTAAAGTTAAGGGAAAAATAATCAAACCAATGATCAGACCTTTTCCTTTCATCCTTCCTCGCAAATAGTACGTAATGGCGAAGGCAACTACCATTTCCAGTACAGCGGCAGGGACGACAAGTAACAACGTGCGATAAATGGTCATGTAGTAATTTGGCTCAGTAAAAAAACGTACATAATTTTCAAACGTAAACCCTGTATCACCATACGGTTGAAAAGTGAGGATTATCCCTCTTAACAGAGGGTAGGCAAAGATAATCAACAATGGAATCAAAGAAGGCAACAGCAATAAGTAATCTTTCTTACTCGAAACAGCCTCCGGATTCATGATTTCAACTCCTTATCGATAATGATCAGAGCATCCGGATCAAAATAAAGACAAACATCATGTCCTGGTGTGTAAGATTTTAAGCCAAGTACACTCACTTTAAAAATGTCTCCACCTTCTGCCTTAATTTGATACTCTGTCGTGCTACCCACATAATCACTGACCAGTATCCTTCCCGGACAGACATTGACACTTGACTCACCTGCATCTTGATCGACAATGCGCAGATTTTCAGGCTTGATCGTTAACATCACTTTTTGACCAATCCGGTGATGTTCATCCTTCTGGACAAGCAACTCTTTTCCGCTTTCAGATCTAAATAGAAACCGTCCCCCTTTTTCATCGACTAACGTTCCTTCTATAAAATTGGCGTAGCCAATAAAATTAGCCACAAAATAATTTTTTGGCCGTAGAAAAATTTGCTGCGGGGTACCGATTTGTTGAATGACGCCATTAGACATGACTGCTATTTTGGTGGACAAAGACAAAGCTTCTTCCTGATCATGGGTCACATAAATCGTGGTAATCTTTAACTCGCTGTGTAATTTTTTTAACTGAATGCGCATCTCTTTGCGCAATTTAGCATCTAGATTGCTAAGCGGTTCGTCAAGCAGAAGCACTTTGGGGCGAATAACCAGGGCACGGGCCAAAGCGACACGCTGTTGCTGACCACCACTCAATTCTTTTGGAAAACGGTCGGCAAAGTCGCTCAGTTGGACCATTTCCAAGGCTTCCTGGACCCGTTTTTCCCTTTCCTTTTTAGGCACTTTACGCATCTCCAAACCAAATCCAACATTTTTAGCTACTGTCATATGGGGAAATAAAGCATAATTTTGAAAGACCATACCGACATCCCTTTTATTCATTGGTAAAGCGTCTATCATCTGATTATTAAAATAAATGTGGCCTTCGCTGGGTTCCAGGATCCCCAAAATCATAGACAGGATTGTCGTTTTTCCACACCCGCTCGGTCCGAGTAAAGTCATAAATTCTCCGTGGTCAATTTCCAGATTAGCCTGGCGTACCGCGGTGGTGGTACCAAATTTTTTACTTAAATTCTCAAGACGTACACTTGTCCCAGATCGGCGTTGCCCAGTGGCGGTTACACTGTTATTCTCCCTTTGAACCCCACTATTGGTTTCAGAAAGCATGACCTGCCTCATTCAGTATTTCTCCTTTCAAAACTTTCTTCTGTGAGATATCGGCCTTGATAAGTCAAGGCCGATATTCTGAAACCAGTTTATTGAGCAAGGATCCTTTCTTCCCATTGGGTGTAAAGGTCATTGATAATATCAATATCTGGAAAAAGCACCCACTCACCTTCGGGAATAATCAACTGATCTCCATCTTTAAAATCTGGCAATGCGAATTCGAGAACATTTTGATAGGTTTCTTGGTAGTCAGGTAAAATAAGATCCGCTGATACGTTTTCATTGACCGGAGTCATCGCACGAGATAGCATCTGTGACTGAGCTTCCTTAGACATAGCAAAGTTGATAAACTCCAAAACGGCCTTTTCCTTCTCTTCAGGCAAGTTATTGACCATGGCATAAAAGTGAGCATCAATGATCTGCTTGGCGTCTTCCATTTTAACGGCTTGGATATTCGGAGGAACAATACCCTCCGCTTTCAATGAAGCATACCAGAACGGCGAATGCGGAATGATGTCCACTGTGCCATCGTATAAGAAGTTAAAAGTATCTGAAGTTTTTGATGGATAAGAGTCGATCATTTGCCCAATGTCTGAAAGATATTCCCACGTTTGTGTAAGAGATTGAGGATCGTTCATATCTTCACCCAAACTTTGAATTAAGCCAAAGAAAAAGCCACGCGCTGGTCCACTTGATGAAACGGCCGCATACATAAACTTACCCGGGTTTTCACTAATCCATGACTTTAGTTCAACGAACGTAGTTGGAGGTTGTTCAACTTTGTCTGAATTGTAGGCAAGTACAGGACCTCCCGGTCCCACCGTTACAGGAACGCCATAACCGTTGAACTTTTCCACATAAGTTCGAGCGATATCATTCAGTTCTTCAAATCTCACTTCTTCCTCAAATTCTGGAATCAATTGTTTCCATACTCCTTCATTGATCCCCATAGGTAAACCGTCCAAACCTGTGACCACAACATCAATGTTGGGATTTTGGCCCTGGGCTTTAATTTTGCTTATGATTTCCTGGGGAGTAGCTCGAGCATATAAAACTTCATATTTTCCGCTCATTTGTTCCTCGAATAATGGAATCAAAATATCATTGTAATACTCATCCCCACCGGCCACACTGTAAAATGTGATCGTAATCCGTTCCTCCTGTAATTCCGCTGCAGCATCTGTGCTTGTCTGTGACGAATCTGTTCCTCCTTCTTTACTTCCACAACCACTGATAATCCCAATGATAAAAACCACCAGCAACAACGAAAAAAAATTTCTTTTCATGGTATCACCCCTTGTATACATAGTATTTATGTTTAAGCCTTTATTTGAAGGCTTCCAAACCAAAAACGATTCTACTGAAAAATCTGCACTAACTGGCAAATGATCCCCGATCCATTCAATCGATCCCAAAGATACCGCTTTCAAAATGCAGCTATTAAATATGTCAGCCTATTTAAGCTGTTTCCTAAGTCTCCCTTTTTTCCATTTGTTCTAGCTGATGATTTTAAACGAACTTAGCCATCTTTTGCCTTAGAAGCAATCACCTTCTAAGGGACAGGTACGCGAGCGTACTTGCCTTAAAAAACAGCTACTGTTCTTCCCCGTGATGGATGACCGAGCTTGTGATCTGGGCTAAACCACCATGGGGATAGCGGCCAATGGCAATGGATATATCTTCAACCTCTCTATTATCTTGGTAAGCATTTTGTGAAAGCCTGCAGGATTCCTGAGGAATGACTATGGGGATGATTCAGCCACCATGTACAACCACCTTCCCTTACCGTTTAAAATAATCGGGATACTTCTCCATTAATGCTTGGATATCGAAAACATGCATTTTTAAATGCTCGCTCATCACTTTTTCTGCTTGTTGGGGATCTTTCGCTTCTATGGCCTGTACAATCTGTTCGTGTTGGGTGAGGATGGGCCCCCAGTTTTCGTTTGACGCTAAACTTAACAGCCGGCTCCGGTTAAAATGAATCATAAAATCTTGAATAGCCAGCCAAATACGCTGTTTGTTGCAACCGGTGAAAATCAGTTGGTGAAACTGCTGGTCATATTCAAACAGCTGCTTATATGCCTTGCTCTGCACACAATTTTTTTGTGCTTCCACATTATTCTTCAATTGAAGCAGGTACTCATCCGGGAAGCTTTCAGCAGCTAATTTGACCGTCGCGATTTCCAGATGCTTGCGCATAAATCTGGCTTCCTCGACGTGTTCCGGATCAATGAGGGACACAAATGACCCTCGTTGTGGATAAACCTCGATTAACTTTTCCTGTGACAATTTTAAAAAGGCTTCCCGCACCGGGGTCCGGCTGACATTTAACCGCCCGGCAATCGTATTTTCCGTCACTTTTTGGCCTGGAAGCAAAGCCAGAGTCATAATTTCATCTTTAATCGTTTGATACACACTTGAACGGACAGAAACATGGGCAGGAAAGTTGGCATTTATGTTCATTGGCCTGCAACTCCTTAGTCGTGTCAGGTTTTTATACCACTTGCTAGTAGATGGTTCTGTTTTTTTCATCAGGTATTCCCGATTTGCGATAGAAATACGTATTAATCACATCTCTCCATTCTTTGACATGCTCAAGCTGTTCCATCAACCGGCTTAAGACGTGGTCAAAGGTCTGTTGGTTGAATTTCCCCTCTAGCCTCTTCCACTTTTCAATTAATCCTTTCACCTGTTCGACGCCTTCAAAGTGGGTATTGTAGATATGTTGTATCACCGTTTCTCCAGACTTTAAGCGGTGCGTATACGGAACATGGTGGAAAAATAATAAATATTCATCCGGACAAGTGTCCAGCGATTCATACATTTCCCTGTTGGGAGAAAAATATTGGGCTGTGTAGCCGGTTCCTGTTTTCATTGTCCGGTCCACGCCAATCCCAAAACAGTCGGCATAATGGTAGGTTCCCCAGCGTGAATACTCGTACCCATCAACGTTGGGCCCATAGTGGTGGCCCGGGTTGACCATCCAGCCCACGCCCAGCGGGGCCGTATAATTTTCATAAATCCGCCAGGAGGAGAGCAGCATATGAGCAATGGTCTCAATGACTTGTGGATCAGGGCCAAAGGTTAAGCGGATCCATTCTTCGGTGATTTGTTCAGCTGACAAATCGGGATTCCATGTTAATCTGCCGAAACCATATAAATTGGCTTGGGCCAGGGTATGCCCAGTCCAGTTTTCATCGCTCCCCACATTAGCCACACCCGCGATGCCGCTATGTTTGAACCCATACAAAGAACCGTCAACGATTCTTTTAACTGTTGAACCTTCACCCTTAGCATAGGTATCAAAATCAAGCACCTCTTTCCACTGTGGGACGAGATAGCATAAATGACGTTGTTGTCCCGTATATTCCTGCGTAATTTGAAACTCCATCATTTGATTGGTTTGTTCCATCGCACCAAACAGCGGTGAAACCGGTTCGCGGACTTGAAAGTCCATCGGGCCATTTTTGATTTGCAAGATGACGTTATCCAAAAACTTGCCGTCCAGCGGCTGGAAATGATCATAAGCGGCCTTGGCCCGGTCTGTCTGACGGTCCCGCCAGTCTTGCATGCAGTTATAGACAAAACAGCGCCAAATGACAATGCCGCCAAAGGGATGCAAAGCTTCAGCCAGCATATTGGCTCCGTCTACATGGGTGCGGTTATAAGTAAACGGACCGGGTCGGTGTTCAGAGTCTGCTTTGACCAAAAATCCGCCAAAATCAGGGATGTATTGATAAATGTCCTTGGCTCTTTCCTTCCACCACTGACGCACTGCAGAATCCAGCGGATCTGCCGTATCCAGATCCCCCAGCTCCACCGGGCTGGCAAAATTGATACTTAAAAAGATCTGGATCCCATAGCTGCGAAAGATGCCGGCGATCTTGGCCACATCGGGCAAAAATGCCGGGGTGATCAGCTTCGTTTCCGTTTCGTGCACATTCACGTTGTTGATCGCAATGCTGTTGATTCCCACAGAAGCCAAGAGGCGTGCATAGTCGCGAATACGTTGCTCATTGGTTGTGATCCGGCCATGCTCGTAAAAGATGGAGCTGCCAGCGTAACCGCGTTCGACGCTGCCATCCATGTTGTCCCAATGATTCAGCATTCGCAGCGGGTTGCGGGGAGTCTCACGGATATCCAGCTGTTCCAAGGGCTCATTCATTTGCATTAATCTTAACAGGTGAAAGACACCGTACAACAAAGCCCTGTCAGTGTGTCCGGTGATCACGATACGGCCGCCCTCTGCCTGGGCCACCGTCCGTATACAATAGGCCTCATCCTTCATCTGATAGAGGTCTTCCACAAGCTTTGGACCTAAACATTCCCGGACCAGCGGTTGGTTCGGTTTGCCAATCACCGTCAAATAGTTTTGTGGGGAAGAGCCCTCCACAAAATCGACAGGCATTTGCAGCATGGCCCCAATACCCCGGTTGAGTTCATCCCTGATTGATTGCAGAAGGGGAGAAGGATGACCTCCCGGTAATGAGACGCAACGCAGCCATTGCTGATAAGATTGTCTTAAGCTTTGGTTTGTCATTGGACGGTACTGCAACCAACAATGGTAATGATTCAATGATCACACCTCCTGTCTGATGTTCATAGGACAAAAATATCTGGCCGCTTCAGCATTGTGCCATTTTGGGTTTGAACGGTAAGCTGAGGCCAACCGCTGCGGGATACAGTGAGGATTTCGGTTTTATCTTTTCTCACTATAATCGTATCCTCTGACTTGGTGCCCTGTATGGACGGGTTCCAGGCAAAAGCCTGGTTCTCCACAATATGGAAATCCACAGAGGGTGTCAAGATATAATCCCTGTTTTGATAGCCAATAGCCCCGCCTTGATGATGCAGTTTCCATTCGCCATCATAACCCACTGCGGCATATTGCTTTTTGATGAACTCAAACATGTCCTTGGTGTGCACACCAACCCGAGAAGCGGCCATTAATTCTGCATCAATCTGCACTGTCCGCTTAAACTTCTCGCTCATCTCTTGGGACGGTTGGCCAACATGAATGAGGCGGGTTAAGGCCACAATGAGCCCCTTATAGGCGACACAAGAAACGACCATACATTTCTTTTCAAACCGATGATGTGTTGGCACAGGATGTCTGTACCGGTCCAAACGTTCGTCACAAGCCACCAGAGTCACGGTGGGAAGGAAGCCTTGGGCCAGGTATCTCTCATTAAGCCCTGCCGCTATTTCCAGTTCCGTCTGCCCAGGCTTAATATGCATACAGTATTGTTCCATGACTGCTGCTGCCGTTTCTCCTAAATAACGGTACCTTTCCATTTCAACTTCTGTTAAGGAGAAACGGAGACGGGACAATTTTTCTCCAGCATAGTGCATTTGCCCCTCCATTGGCACGTCAGTGATCACGTGCCCGGGATCAACCAGCTTACGGATGGCGACACTGATATCCTCATACCAAGGGTACTCCACCACCTCAATCGGTAGTGAGGCTACTTCTTCGTCTACGATTCTCGGTTTTTCAATGGTATTAGTCACCAGATAGAATTGGTCCTGCGTCACCAGCAGTCCGCATTCTCCCCGTTCACTGTTATACGGAATGCCATTATGGCCCCCGCTCGTCAGCCAGGCAAAATTGTCTTGCCGTTGGCAGAAAACAGCGTCAAATTTTGTTTCTCCCAAAAACTGGCGGACTCTGGCCAGCTTTATTTCCATATCCATGTATCTTTCAGTTGCACTCATCTTGCACGCTCCTCAATCGTTAGGTGTTTCTATGCGCAAAGCTTGTTGCTGTGCTTTTATGCTCAGTTCCGCTGCCTTAAAGGCATGTTCCTGTGTCATGGCATTTTCCGTTCCATTTAAGCAATCCAATATGAGTTGGCCAAAGAAGGGAAAGCCCACTTGTCCCGACGGGTTAAAATATTTTTCTCCCTCATGATCGACCAAGTAGACATGATCGGACGATTTGTCACGGGCAATATCAATGTATTTCCGAACCTCAATATAACCATCTGTGCCTAAGATCATGACGCGTCCGTCTCCCCAGGCGCCTAATCCGTCTGGCGTGAACCAATCGACACGAAAGTAAAATGTAGCCCCGTTGTCTGCCACCAGCGTAGCATCGCCAAAATCCTCAAATTTTGGATACTGTTTAAAATGATAATTGGCCACTTTGCTATGCAACACTTTGGCATCCTTGGCGCCAACGTAATATAAAAATTGCTCGATCTGGTGACTGCCGATGTCACATAAGATGCCCCCGTAATAAGCGGGATCAAAAAACCAGGCAGGCCGGCTGTTCACATTAGCCCGGTGAGGGCCTGTGCCTATGACTTGCACAACCCTGCCAATCGCACCGGATTTAATCAGCTCTCCGGCAAAGATGGCGCTTTCAACATGCAGCCGTTCACTGTAGTAGATCGCCCATTTCAAACCTGTTTCCGCCGTCTTTTTTCTGGCTTTGTCCAGTTGGTCCAGCCGAGTGAAAGCAGGTTTGTCGGCGAAATAGTGTTTGCCATGATCAAGCACCCTCAGCCCCAGGTCGCACCGGTCTACAGGAATGCAAGCAGAAGCAACCAGTTTGATATCCGGGTTTTGGAGAATTTCCTCTTCCGAAGAGGCTACCTTAACACCTGGATACCTAGCAGTAAATTGTTTCACTTTCTCGGGGTCTGAATCGTAAACAGCTGCTAAAGTAGCTCCCGCTTCCATCAGGCCGTTGCACATACCATAAATGTGACCATGGTCTAAACCTAGCGCCGCAAAAGGAAACTCACCGTGACTCACAACCGCATTTGACTTACCCTGGGGTGCATAATTCATGCCATCGCTTTTATTCACATTCATCATTCATTCACGCCTTTCTTGCTAAACGGTGTACAAAACTATAAAGATTAGATCAATTCCGACACCTATCTGCTGCCTCACTCATAATTGCCGCCTGTTGTAATCTCCTCAACAGTAAAATTATCGATGCTTTTTTCCTTTGTATAAAAGTATTTCGCGTTTTTCAAAATGCCTTCTCTCGTATAAAAAGGACTGTCTGGCCTTAACGGCAATGGGACAGCCTGACCCAAACTGGCCGATTGATATATCGCTGTAATCAGCTCGAGGGTCTGCCGGCCTTGGTGTCCATCAACAAGCACATCCTTTTTCCCCTCTAAAGCTTGCAGAACATCATCAATTTGCCCTGTATGTCCCTCGTATTGAATATCGGGCAGCGCAGCATAGGTTTGCTGGATTCTAGCTTCTAATTCGTGATCCGTTTCCGGAAAGCCATTTTCTTTTGCCTTGGAGGCAATAACCTTCCAAGGGACAGATACGCGAGCGTACTTGCCCTGAAAAACCAGCTGTTGTTCTTCCCCGTGATGGATGACCGAGCTTGTGATTTGGGCTAAACCACCATGGGGATAATGGCAGATGGCAATGGATATATCTTCAACCTCTGCGTTCTGATGAGCCGCATTACCCATCACGGCCACAATTTCGGAAGGCATGCCATTCATCCACAACAACATATCGATATGGTGCACGGCATGGTTTAAAGTACAACCTCCTCCTTCTTTTTCCCAGGTCCCCCTCCACCATAAATCATAGTAACTGTATCCTCTCCACCACAACGAATCGACTTGGGTATGTACAATCGGACCTATCAAGTTCGTCTCAAGCACACGTTTCAATTTCATGACTGGGTTTCTGAACCGATTTTGTGAAATGACAGATAAGATTTTCTGATTTTTTCCAGCGGCTCCAATCATAGCATCACACTCTTGCAAAGAAGAAGCCATCGGTTTTTCAACCAGCACATGTTTTCCTGCATTTAAAAAATCAATGGCAATTTGAGCGTGGGTATACGGGGGGGTGCAGACCGAGACCAGATCAATATCAGTGCGGTGTAACATGTCAGTATAATCAGCGTAAATCTCTGCATCAAGGTGATAGTGGTTTGCTTTTTGCCGTGCTTTGTCCGGATAAATGTCACAAAGCGCTACAATACGGCACTTTTCAGGAAACTGCAAATACCCCTCAATGTGGGCAGGTGAAATGGCGCCTGTCCCGATAATGGCCACATTTAACATTGATCATGTTCCTCCCTTACAAAAGAGACTGTCAATATTCTGGCATCCTAACACACTTGTATACTAGCATTTTTTGTTTGTAGATGTCAATCATTTTAGAATTTTTCGTTTGTTGAAAGAGTTAAAAATTAAAGGTTTAAATCGCTTTGGTCAACATTGAATTCAATAAGATTACCATCAGGGTCTGTGCAGAAGATTTGAGCAAACCCGCTTTTGCTTCGCGGTTTTTCTAAAAGCGGAACACCTTTCTGTTTCAAGTATTCGAGTGTTTTATAGTAGTCTTTTACCCTGATAGCAAAATGACCCTCTTTGGTTTGGATATCTGGGTTGGTCCGCAACGTTTCCGATTGAGGATAGACGATAAGGTGCAGTTGTGTATCCCCTATCTGGTACCATGCGCCAGGAAAATCAAAATCAGGCCGTTTAATTTCAGTAAAACCTAAAACAGTACCATAAAAATGTTTGGCCTTATTTAAATCGGTTACAGACAAGCTGACATGATGGAAACGCTCCACTTCTATCACACTTAACCACTCCAATCTCTTTTGTTCGTTAAAAGGATACAACATGGGCCATCCTCTATTACTTGGTATTGAAGTACTTGGCCTGAGCTAAAATACCTTCCCGTGTATAAAAGGGACTGTCAGCTGACAACGGCAATTTCACTGGCCGCCCTGTGCTAGCTGCTTGATAAATAGCTGTGATCATCTCAAGGGTCCGGCGGCCCTGACAGCCGTTAACCAATACATCTTTTTGCCCGTCAACAGCCAGCAAGACGTCATAGATTTGTCCAATATGTCCTTCATATTGAAGATCCGGCAGTTCATTGTATGTTTGTCGAATTTTTCTTTCCAGCTCAAAATCTCTTGCGGGAAAACCGTTTTCTCTCGCTTTGTAAGCACATAGTTGCCAAGGAATCGACACCCGGGCATATTGGCCTTGAAAAACCAATTGTTGTTCTTCACCATGATGGACGACTGAACTCGTGATTTGGGCCAGGGATCCATCCGGATAAAGGCAGATGGCAATGGAAATGTCTTCGACTTCCGCATTATGATGCGCGACGTTACTCATCACTGCAACAACTTCAGATGGCATCCCCTTTAACCATAAAAACAGATCAATATGATGAACGGCATGGTTTAAAGTGCAACCGCCACCTTCCTTTTCCCACGTTCCTCGCCACCATACATCATAGTAACTGGATCCCCTCCACCATAACGAATCAACCTGTGCATGAACAACAGGCCCTATCAAATTGGCCTCCAACACCCCTTTGACTTTCATCACAGATTGTCTAAACCGATTCTGGGAAATAACAGACAACACCTTCTTGTTTCGAAAAGCAGCTTCATTCATTGCATCGCATTCTGCCAGGGATGAGGCCATTGGCTTTTCCACCAGTACATGTTTGCCGGCATTTAAAAAGTCAATTGCAATTTGAGCATGTGTATAAGGAGGCGTACAGATTGACACCAAATCAATGTCTGGCCGCTCCACTAACTTTTTGTAATTATCGTAAATATCTACATGAAGATGGTATTGTTGAGCTCGTTGTCGCGCTTTATCAGGGTAAACATCACATAAAGCTGCCAGCCGGCAGTGCTCGGGAAATTGGAGATAGGCTTCAATATGGGGGAGAGAGATCCCGCCTGAGCCAATAATGGCTACCTTTATCACATAAGTCACCCTTTGCAATAATATGAACAAAGCTTGAAGACTTGTATATTAAAATGTGACTTCATTAGAATATTACTACATTTGAGAACTCAATCCGATTCACTCCTTTCACCGCGATAGATCCTAGCCTTTGACAGATCCTGCCGTAATCCCTTCAACAATGCGGTCGCTGAGGATCAAGTAGGCAATCAAAATGGGCAGGATACTGATGACAAGTGTTGCTCCAATTGCTCCCCAGTCCGTTGTATATTGGCCTACAAAATTTTGAATACCAACAGTCAATGTTTTATACTCATCCGAGCTGATAAACGTGTTGACGAAAACAAATTCATTCCAATTAAAAATCATATTCACAATGGCCGCCGTTGCCATGGCTGGGGTGGTAATCGGCAAAATGATGCGAAAGAACAGGCCATGAACCGAACATCCATCCATAATGGCCGCTTCTTCCAGTTCCCGTGGTATGGTGTAGTAGAACCCTAACAAAATCATGATGGTGAGCGGCAAATTAAAAGCCGTGTAAGTCAGGATTATGGATAAGGGATGATTAATTAAATTGATTTTTAAAAACAAGCTAAACAGGGGAATAAGTGCGGAATGCACTGGAATCATCAAGCCCACCATGAATAAGCCGAGGACTGGCTTTTTCAATTTCCATTTCATACGTGTGATGGCAAAGGTGGCCAAACTGGCCAGGAAAACGGTTAACACAACAGAGACCACTGTAATCCAAACACTGTTGAAAAAATAAACGCCAATATTCCCTTCTGTCCATACTTTGACATAATTCTCCCATTTCGGATCTTCCGGCAGGGCAAAGGGGGGCAAATGGAAAACTTCCTGATTATTCTTTAAGGAAAAAAAGAATAGCCAGACTAAAGGGAGAACCTGAACAACTGCTACGAAGACCAACATCACATATAAAAGACCGAGCCCCAACCGTTTCCAGTACAGCTGAGTCCGCGAAGATGCCATTTCCTGTTTCAACGCTTTCCCCTCCCATATTTACGAATACTGGGTTTCTTCATCGGATGCGGATAATTTCCGAATCAGCCAAGTCAGTACCAGGCACATCAACAATAAGAAGAAACCAATCGCACTTCCATATCCAAAATCCAAACGGTTAAACGCTTGGTTGTACATATAAGAGGCTACAACCTCACTGGCTCCGTTTGGTCCTCCTCCTGTCATCACATAAATCAAGTCAAAATATTTCAGTGACCCAATAACGGCTAAAATCACGGTCACTTTAATTACGCCGGCAATCAAAGGAATTTTTATTTTGAGAGCAATTTGCAACGGGTTGGCCCCATCGATCCGGGCTGCTTCTATCAGAGAGGAAGGAATATTTTTCAATGCAGCATAGTAAATCAAAATGTAAAATCCGGCATATTGCCATAAGATTGGAATAAAAATGGCATACAAGACCAGTGAAGGATTAGCCAGCCACTCTGGCGTATTGTCTATGCCCAGAGAAGCAAGAAAACGATTAAGTACTCCATTGGTTGGATGATAGATCTTCAGCCACAGCTGGGCAATGGCCACCGAAGACAACAGCATGGGAATTAAATATATCTTTCTCAACAGATTTGCACCCTTAATTTGTCCGGCAAGAACGAGGGCAACAAGCAGGTATCCAATCAAGCTCAGCACTGAAAATAAAGCCAGCAAAAAGGAATGCCGTACACTCGTCCAAAACATGGGATCCTTAATTAATTTGGCATAATTGGTTAAACCAATAAACTCCATGCTACCAATGCCATTCCACTTCATTAACCCGTAATAGCCTGTCATCACAATGGGGATATAGACAAGGGCCAAAATGAGTGTCAGTGCTGGCAGGACATATATGGCAATTATTTTTTTGTTTGACATCACTTTCTCCATCGCAGTTCAGCTCCCTATCTGGTGGTGCAGTGAAAAAGGACATATGTAACAGCATATGTCCTTTTTCGGTTGGGCCTATTGCATGTTATTCCTCTTGGGCTAACGCTTCTTCATGCTGTTTGGCATATTCTTCGGGTGTCACTTCCAGCCCAAACAACGATTGAATCAGATTCAAATGGGTATCGGCTACCCCGGGACTCATTTGCACGTCGGCAAACAAAGTGATATTTTCTGCCTGATTCAGCTCATTCAAAACATCAATATAAAGCTGGGGCAAATCCATTTGGGACGTGTCTACTTTTGTCGCAGGGATGACACCTGCCTCTGTTACTGACTGTTCTCCCCATTTTTCAACAAAAAATCTCACAAACTTTTTGGCTTCTTCCTTCACCTGGGAATTCTCTGCAACGAATAAGCCGACACCAGGCCCACCAACCCAGCTGTTCACGTTCCCATTTCCACCTTCTACCAAGGGGAATTTTAAGAACCCGACACTATCCCTGAATGAATGGGGGACAGATTCATTTGTCGTATAGTCAGGCAGCTCCCACGTTCCCATTAAGTACATCGCTGCTTGTTCATTGATAAACTCCGATTTGGCTTCATCATTTGCTAACCCGTTAAACCCGCGCACAAAGGCATTCATTTGAACCAACTCTTGAACTTTTTCGGCTGCTTCAACCAGAGCTGGATCTTCAAAAGATCCGCTGCGGTTGATGGCTTTATTCAACACTTCAGGTCCACCGATGCGATCAGCCAGATACATATACCATAAAGATCCTGTCCAACGGTCCCTGTTCCCCAATGCGACAGGGGCTATCCCATTTTCAGCAAGCGTCTGAACAACATGTTTGAAATCCTCGTAAGTTTCTGGCTCCTCCAGTCCATACTGGTCAAAAATGGCCTTATTATAATATAAAGGTACAATGTTAAGTTCCAAAGGCAAGGCATAGGTATGCTCACCAACAGCATAAGCTTCTGTCGTCCCAGGAACAAACATATCCTTTAACCCTTCGGCCAGGATATCATCGAGCGGCGCAAACAGATTTCCCTCAACGTACGGCTTCAGAAATCCGGCTGCCCATGTCATGCCTATATCCGGTAACTGGTTGGAAGCAGATAGTACTTTTAATTTATCTTTGTACTGTTCATTTTCCAGTACTTCCTGGACAATTGTCACATGGGGGTTTTCTTGTTGGTACTGGTCAATAATATCATTAACGATCATATTATGTTGTTTTGAACTCCCTTGCGGCCATAAATGCATAAAATGAATGGTGATACTTCCGTCTGAACCAGACCCTTCTTCGGTAGCGCTTCCATTTTCAACAGCATTTTCACTATTACCCGAACACCCCGCAAGTAACGCCACTAAAACGCTCAGAAACAAGACCAGCTTTGACCAACGGATCATCAACATGTAATGCCCTCCTTTTTGGTGATCACTCTACAGCAAAAAGATAATTAGTTTGTTTATCAAACAAATTATCTTTTCAATTTTTAATATAAGTAATCGTTTGATAGCTGTCAATATAGTAATTCATTTTAGCCTTCAAAAACGTAAAATATTTTGAAACCTCAAAAGGGGAAGCAAAGCCGTCCCCTCTTGGCTTTGTCAATTTTCCCCTTCTTATTATCCTCAGTTTTTCCTGCCATCGTTATGGATCGTTCCATGTTGCCACAGCATCTCTGACCCCATTCCCGTCAGCATCATCATTCACCTGAAAATCAAAGCCTATAACGGTGCCTTCTTCCGGCTGAATGGCATCTAAGCGGATCGCAGCCTCGACGATATAACCTCCCTCAACGATCTTTGTCGCTGTGATAAACTTATCAGCACGGCGGCTCCCCCAAAACTTTGCTCATTGTTAAAGATGTAACCCAATCTCCGCTCATTATTTTATAATCATATTTAGAATTTAATTTAACTAGAATGGGGAGAGACCAATGGAGTTAACCGGATTTATGGGTGTCTTGTTTCGCATCTGCGAATGGATTATGAGATTGGCGTATGCTCAGTTATTATGGCTGATATTCACCCTTGCCGGTTTAGGCGTTTTGGGCTTTTTTCCTGCTACTGCCGCTTTGTTTTCTGTCACACGCAAATGGATAATGAAACAAACGGAAATCCCAATCTTTAAACATTTTTGGCAGATCTACAAAAATGATTTTTTCACGGCCAATGCCGTTGGATATATTATGGGAATTATCGGGTTTGCCTTGTATTTCTATCTATTTTTGTTTCAGAGTATGGAAGGGTCCTTAAGCATCATTTTGACGGTGTTAACCATCATGCTGGGTATCATTTATCTTATGACCTTACTGTTTATCATGCCGGTCTTCGTTCATTACGATTTAAAAGTTTTGCAGTTTGTTAAATACGCCTTTATCATCGCTGTGTCCAGTCCGCTTCATGCCGTGCTGATGGCAGCTGCAGTAGCAGCTGTGTACTATCTGCTAACCGTTTTTCACGGCCTGATTCCATTTTTCAGTATGAGTGTGTTGAGCTATTTGCTCATGTGGATCGCCATGCTGTCTTTTGACAGGCTTCGAAACAAACAAGAAAATAAAAATGCATAATCAAAGCCCCGAATGCATGATCAGCACAGCATTCCGGGGCTTGTTATTTTTCTAATAAAATATCACATCATTGTCTTAACGCAACCGCCAAGCCATGTCGTTCAGCCTTAGTTCATGGCGCAGTTTTAAAGGTTGTGTCTGTTTATCTATGATCACATATTCGATTCCCGCCATCTCAGCCCAGTCAACCAGTTGTTCTGTCGTCACGGCAAAAGAGAAGCAGGTATGATGAGCACCACCAGCCAAAATCCATGCTTCGGCAGATTCATGGAACGACGGGTGGGGCTTCCACAATATTCTGGCCACAGGAAGTTTGGGCATCGCTTTCCCCGGATTGACGGCATCCACTTCATTAATGACTAGCCGGAAACGGTGGCCCAAATCAATAAGGGATGCATTCACTGCCGGCCCTTCTCTTCCATCAAAGACAAGGCGTGCAGGATCTTCCTTGCCCCCTATGGACAAAGGATGGACTTCGAGCCTGGGACGGTGTCCGGCAATGGTTGGGCACACTTCAAGCATATGGGCGCCAAGCACAAGCTCATGTCCGGGTTCTAAGTGATAGGTATAATCCTCCATAAAAGAGGTCCCCTCACCTGCCCCAATGATTTTCATGATGCGAACCAAAGCTGCCGTTTTCCAATCCCCTTCGGCGCCGAATCCGTAACCAGCAGCCATCAATCTCTGAACGGCAAGGCCTGGGAGCTGTTTTAAACCATGCAAATCCTCAAAGGTTGTGGTAAAGGCCTGAAAATTTCCTTCCTCTAAAAAGGCTTTCAGTCCAAGCTCAATCCGGGCCTGTTCACGAATCGCTTCCCGGACCGACCCTTCTCTCTGCCCTTCGGGAACAATATCATACAATGTTTCATATTCATCCAGCAATTGATTGACCTCAGCTGCGGATACATCTTTGATGCGGGCCACAAGATCCCCTACGCCATAACCATTAACCGACCAGCCAAATTGTACCTGGGCTTCTACCTTATCCCCTTCAGTCACGGCCACTTCCCGCATGTTGTCCCCAAACCGGGCCACTTTGAGATGTCGTCCTTCTGTAAAAGCGACAGCTGTACGCATCCACGCACCAAGACGGCTGCGGACTTGAGCGTCCTCCCAATAGCCGACAACGACTTTGCGGGCCATACCCATCCGGGCACCGATAAAACCATATTCACGGTCACCATGGGCCGCTTGGTTCAAATTCATGAAATCCATGTCAATATTGTCCCAGGGAATGTCCCGGTTAAATTGGGTGTGCAGGTGCAACAACGGCTTCTTTAACTCATTGAGACCAGCTATCCACATCTTGGCAGGAGAAAACGTATGCATCCAAGTGATCAGCCCTGCGCAAGTCTCATCGGCATTGGCCTCCACACATAAGCGGTGTATGGCATCAGGCGTGGTTAACACAGGCTTAAACACAAGCTTAAAAGGAATCTGCGGATCTTGGTTTAATCCTTCTACGATCAACCGGGAATGGGCCTCAACCTCTTCAAGCGCCTCCGGTCCGTACAAATGCTGGCTTCCGGTTACAAACCAGAATTCATATGGTTTTGATTCAAGCATGTCTTATCCTCCCATCATTCCTTATTGGTGCATTCATTTTAAATTATCTGTCAATTCCCTTGCCAAACTTCCTCTTTAATGGCCTTCAGCCGTTTCATCACCTGATTTTCACCACGGCCGAAATAATCATGCAGCCTGTTGTATTCCTGATATAACTTTTCATAGACAGCCACATGTTCAGGAACAGGCTTATATGTCTCTTCCCGCACCCTGGCCATTTTTTGGGCTGCTTCAACAATAGAGGCATAGCCTCCCTTTTCTTTACCCGCAGCCACCGCCCCAAACATAGCGGCTCCCACAGCAGGTGTTTGCTTAGACGCGGCGACCTTGATTTCCCTGTTGGTGACATCAGCATAGATTTGCATAAGCAGGCTGTTCTTTTGGGGAAGACCGCCACAAGCATAAAGCTCGTTCACAGAAACACCTTTCGCTTGGAAGGCATCAATAATTTTACGGGTGCCAAAAGCAGTGGCTTCCAGCAAAGCACGGTAAATCTCTTCCGGCTTGGTCTGCAATGTGCAGCCCATAAGCAAACCGGTCAAATCCGTGTCAACTAAAATGGACCGGTTGCCATTCCACCAATCTAAAGCGAGCAAACCGGTTGCCCCCGGTTTATAAGCAGCAGCTCTCTGCTCCAGCCAGTCGTGTACGCTGACCCCTTCTTGTGCTGCGGCTTCTTGCACGTAGGCCGGAACCGCCTGTTCCACAAACCAGGCGAAGATATCGCCAACCGCAGACTGGCCTGCTTCGTAACCAAAATAACCAGGAATAATGCCATCTTCCACAACACCGCACATGCCTTCAACATGCACTTCTTCTGTTCCAAGCAGCATGTGACAGATGGAGGTGCCCATCACCATCACCATTTTGCCTGGTGTGACCACACCGACACCTGGGACTGCAGCATGGGCATCAACATTGCCGACGGCAACAGCTGTTCCCGGATTCAACCCCATAAGCTCAGCCATCTCTCCAGTCAATTCTCCGGCCTTGGTTCCAAGCGAAACAATATCGCCGCGCAGTTTGGTATCGGTCAAATACTCTAATCTGGGATCAAGAGCTTTAAAAAATGCCCGGCTCGGGTAACCCTCCTGCTTATGCCAGATGGATTTGTAACCCGCAGTGCAACTGTTGCGGAGGATATGGCCGGTCATTTTAAAGATCACCCAATCCGTGGCTTCCAGAAAAAGATCAGTATGTTCATAAACTTCAGGCGCTTCATTTAAGATTTGCCAAATTTTCGCGATCATCCACTCCGAGGAAATCTTTCCGCCGTATCTGGGCAGAAACTTCTCCCCCCGTTGTTCTGCTATGCTGTTAAGCTCATTTGCTTCATCCTGGGCCGCGTGATGCTTCCACAACTTGACCCAGCTGTGGGGGTTGTTTTTCCACTCCGCTTTGAAACACAGCGGTTCACCGTTCCCATCAACGGGCAGCATCGTGCACGCCGTAAAATCGATGCCGATGCCGATCACATCAGCGAGGTTTACGCCAGACTGTTTGATGACGGCCGGAACGGATTGTTTCAGGACTTCAATATAATCCCCCGGATGTTGCAAGGCCCAGTCCGGTTCCAATTTCACACCGGAGCCCGGCAGTTGTTCGTCAATGACACCATGGGGATAGGGGGTAACGTGTTCGCCCAATTCTGTTCCATCTGACAGATCAACCAGAACCGCACGGCCTGATTCGGTGCCAAAGTCGATGCCGATGGCAAATTTACTTGACATGACGATCACCCTCCCAACACTGTTTATTGTCCATAGTAAGCGTTTTCTCCATGCTTTCTTAAAAAGTGCCGGTCCAGTAAGGTCTGCTCCATTGGCTTCGCTTCAGGATTTAAACTGTAGGTCCTGGCTGCCATCTTGGCCACTTCTTCCAGGACCACCGCATGATAAACAGCGCTGTGCGGATCCTTGCCCCAGGTAAACGGTGCATGGCCATGGACTAACACACCGGGAACCTGTAGCGGATCCAGTTGACGGAAGGTTTCGATAATAACATGCCCTGTTTCACGCTCATAAGCCCCCTCTATTTCCGCTGTGGTCATCTTCCTTGTACACGGAATTTCACCGTAAAAATAATCGGCATGGGTGGTGCCTAAAGCGGGGATGCCCCGCCCCGCTTGTGCCCAGCTGGTGGCCCATGGTGAATGCGTGTGCACAATACCGCCGATCTGCGGAAATGCCTTGTACAGGACTAAATGGGTGGGCGTGTCTGAGGATGGCTTCAACTTCCCTTCCACCACATTTCCGTCTAAATCAACCACAACCAGATCATCCGGGCTTAAGGCCTCATAGGATACACCGCTCGGTTTAATGACAACAAGCCCTTTTTCACGGTCTATGCCACTGGCATTTCCCCAAGTAAAAGTAACCAGGCCATGTTTGGGCAGCGCTTGGTTGGCTTTAAGCACCGCTTCCTTTAACCTGTCTAACATGCTAAACACCCCTCCCTCAACCAAAAGTAAATACATTTCATAAATATATTATAATTTTGTACGTACAATTTGTCTAATTGATTTTTTTGGTTGATTCCCTGACAACCAACTCAGGCTTGTAAACGACTGTTTCAGCATCCATTTTTTCTTGCCGGTTAATCATGTTGAGCAGCATTTCAGCCGCTTTGGAACCCAGCTCTTCTTTTGGGTGGGTCAAAGTGGTCAATTTCACTTCCGTAGCCGTTGCCAAGGGCGAGTCATCGAAGCCAACAATGGACAGATCCCCGGGAATGTCCAGCCCAACCTTTCTCACCGCTTCAAGCAGGTGCACAGCCAGTTCGTCATTATAACAAACCAGTGCGCTCGGCCTTTCCTCCGGTTGGGACAACAAAGAGAGGGCTGTCTCATAGGGTTTGCTCCACTTCTCTTCCGTCTGATACTGGATCACGGATTCGGGATGCAGCGGAATGTGGTATGTTTGGTGGGCCCGTATAAAGCCTTTTAACCGGCGCACACCCTGCACATCGTCCGTTTTAAAAAAGCCGGCGATCTTGCGGTGCCCCAGTTGAATCAGGTGCTCTGTGCCCAGAAAAGTGCCCAGCTCATCATCCACTTCCACGCTGGGACAATTCAATTCCGGGTAACGGGCATTGATCATGATATAGGGTATATGGTTCTGTTCCAGGGACAAATAGTAGTGGAGATTGGGGTTGCCGAGAGCACTCTTCGTCGGTTCGATGATCAGTCCGCTTAAGGGCTGCTCCAACATCTTCTGTAAACTGGCCCGTTCTTCAGTCTTGTTGTTATCTGTGCTGGCCAGGAGCAAATGGTATCCTTTTTTGCGCAAAGCCGCCTCAGCCCCTCTGACAATGTGAGGGAAAATATAATCCGAAATATAGGTGGTGACCATGCCTATGGTATGATTATTTTTCTTTTCGCGGATTGGAAGCGGTTGGGATACAAATGTCCCTTTACCCTGTATCCGCTTGAGCCAACCCTCTTGCTCCAATACCCCCAACGTTTGTCTGACAGTTTGCCGGCTCATGCCAAACTGGTCAGCAATGTCATGCTCTGTAGGCATTTGGTCACCTGGCTTTAATCTCCCTGTGTGGATCCAGGACAGTATCTCCTGTTTCAACTGCAAGTATTTGGGTAATTGTTTCTGCTTCATAGTTCACCTCTATTAAACAAAATGGTATCTATAGCAAATGTACTACTGGCAAATCTTAGTTGTACGTATATCATTCTTGGCTTGCTTCCCAGATGTAGCGTACATTTGTTACAATTCATTATAAACAATATGGGAGCGGATAGCATGGAGATCAAAGCCGTTTTTTCGGGATAGATGATACGTTATATGATCAATTGCTTCCTTTCCAAGAAGCATTTGCAGAACTTTTTCCCCATTTAGCTGATATTCTCCCTGTAGAAAAACTGTATAAACGGCAGATATTATAGTGATCTCTCAAACTTCCCCTTGGTATGATTACCAATGGCCCCGGCGCCCACCAGCGGAAAAAAATGAATATTCTGGGCTTAACCCCTTTTTTCCATCCCCGGCTTATTCTGGTCTCCGACGAAGTGGGCGTGGCGAAGCCTGATCCGGGGATATTTGAACAAGCACAAAACAGAGTGGGATATCCGCCTGACCAACTCCTCTATGTGGGTGACTCCTGGACAAATGACGTGATGGCTCCCATTCGGGCCGGGTGGCACACTGTGTGGTTTAATCACCGCAAAAAAAAGGCTGAATCACACCACAAGCCCTTGCTGGAAGTGGCCCGGTTGGATTCAATCCTGCCTCTGTTTAACACAATGCGGGTCGGATAACCACCCCGCTTATGAACGACAAAAGCTTATACCTCCATCGCAAACGCTATCCCACTTTAAAGTTAATATTCCCTAATCCAGACCAGCATCTCACCTGCATCACGGTTACTCCAGGCATAATAGGGTATGGCTTTGATCTCTATCGGCACTTTGCTCACCGCTTGCGGGGAGTACAGTTCATCACCAATACCTTCCATATCTGTTCGCACACCCCATCCTTTAATGACATATACCCCTTCAAGCAGTGTTGCATCAAATTGCCCGGCCAGTTTAGCCGCCTCAGGCAGGACGATATCTTGAAGATTTTGGCCATTGTCTGCTTCCTCAAGGCAAAAAACCACCGGCCCCCGCTGCAGGGCCACCTTGCCGGCATTGGCCCTGACTTCAGGGTGTGCTCTCATACGCTGAATCTCCATGGCAAAAAACACTTCAAGGCTATCTCCCGGTTGCCACATTCGCTCAATGTATAGATACCCCTTGGCTGTCTTCCCTTGGGTCTGGAGCTTTTCACCGTTAATTTTAACCTCGGTCCGGGCAGACCAGGCGGGAAGGCGCAGCGCCAAAGTCCATTTTAAGGGCTTGTTCTGACTAATCACCAGTTTCACCTGGCCATCCCATGGGAATCCTGAACTTTGCACCAGCTTCACCCGTTCCCCGTTTATTTCTGCCTCCGCTTCACTGCTGATATATTGATGAACAAATATTTGCTTCAGGGGCTCACATTGTGAATAGAGGTATTGTCCTAAAGAGGCGAGCAGCCTGGCAATATTAGGCGGGCAGCAGGCACAACCGAACCATGGTTGTCGGGTGATTTTAACACTCTTCATGTCATGGCGGTGATTGGCGGTGGCCGGCCACACTTCCAAAGGATTGACATAAAAGTAGCTTTTTCCGTCCAGAGAAATGCCGCTTAAGATACCATTATACAGTGCCCGCTCGATCACATCGGCATATTGGCTGTCAGCTTCGATTTGGAGCATCCGGTGGGCCCAAAATACTAAACCAATGGCAGCGCAAGTTTCGGCATAAGATCGGTCATTAGGCAGATCATAATCAACGGTAAACCTTTCCAAATAGTGGGATGAACCAATGCCTCCAGTAATATACATTCTTTTTCGGGTCACGTTGTTCCACAGCGTCTTGCATACGTCAAACAATCGTTGATCACCATATTCTGCAGCAAGATCGGCCATGGCGCTAAAGAGATAGACTGCTCTGACCGCGTGTCCCTCCGCCGTTTTTTGCTGCCTTACTGGAAGATGGGCTTGATAATATTCATGGCTAATGAACCATTCCTTCTCTCCTCTTCGCTCAGCTTCTTGGTCGAAAAAGTGCGGCTGCCTGCCCCTTTCCTCCACAAAGTATTTGCTGAGTTCCAAATACTTCCGCTGTCCCGTAGCTTTATACAACTTAACCAAGGCCAGTTCAATTTCCGGATGGCCGTCATATCCGCGTATTTTTCCTGGTTCAGTGCCAAAGACAGAAGCAATGTAATCGGCATAACGGCAGATGATGTCCAAAAATTTTCTTTTACCCGTAGCCTCATCATACGCCACGGCCGCTTCGATCAAGTGGCCTGCACAGTATAGCTCGTGGTCATCTCTCAAATTAGTCCATCTGCCCTCTGGCTTTTTCACGGTGAAATAAGTATTAAGATACCCATCCGGCTGTTGGGCCCGCTCTAATAAATCGATCACTTCATCGGCCAGTTTCTCTAAATCTTCATCCCTTTGATGAACCAAAACATAAGCCACGGCTTCCAGCCATTTGGCCAGGTCACTATCTTGGAAAACCATGCCATAAAATTGGCCTTCAGTTTCTCCGGCTGCAATTCGAAAGTTTTCAATGGTATGACTCTTCTCTGCTCCAGGGATATTATCGTTCAAGGCATCCCATTGGTAGGGAATAACCGTCTCTCGCACCACACGCTGCCGCTTGGACCAGAATGAATCATTGATCTGTACATCCTTTAATGAAATGGGTTTCATGTGTTTCATACAGACTTTCCTTTCTTACATGCTTTAGTTTCCTAATTTAAAATTATTATCCTTTGATGCTCCCTGCAGCTAGACCTGAGACAAAATATCTCTGAAAGATAAAAAAGAGAATAATAATAGGGATAATGCTTAATACGGATCCAGAAATCAGCAAGTCATAATTGTTTCCGTACGGTGTTAATAACGTCGCCAAACCAACAGGCAAGGTAAACAGATCATTGGAACGGATCACAATTAATGGCCATAAGAAGTTATTCCAACTGAACAAACCAGTTAAAATGGCCATGGCCGCATAAGCCGGCAACATAAGAGGGGCCATGATCCTGAAAAAAATCCCGTATTCTGTACATCCATCTATTCTGGCTGAATCCAACAATTCCTTAGGCAAACCTAAGGCAAATTGTCTGAAAAAAAACACAGCGACAGGAGAGACGATCATCGGCAACATAATCCCAAAATAAGTGTTAATCAGTTGTAAGGATACCATAAGCCGATAAAGGGGCAACATAAGTATTTCAAATGGAATCATCAGCGAAAACAATACCAAAACAAAAAGAACATACCTTCCGGCAAAGTTATAGATGGCCATGGCATAGCCGACCAGCGATGAAAAAAACAGCGACAAGACGATGACTAAACCGGTAATGATCATGCTATTTAAATACCAGCGCAGGTAGACCTGGCCATCAGTAAAAATATAAACATAGTTTTTGAAACTCATATTATCTAAACTAAAGGAGAGATTAAGCCCATGCCTCATAAGTTCCGTTGAAGGCTTGAAAGACGACAAAGTAATAAGCAACAATGGAAAAATTGCAAAAATAGCCAATACAATGAAGAAGAAAATTAATATAGCTGAAACAAGTTTTTGTTTTGCCTGTAAGTTCATAGATTTAATCCTCCCTTTTAAAAGCACCTATAAACCACAAGTAAATAAGTGAGGTAATTAATATAATGAATAGTAAAACATTTCCCACAGCAGCACCATACCCCATGTTATTGGTCTGGATCCCTTGCTCATAAATATAGAGGGCTACAGTCAAACCTATATCTCCAGGGGAGTTAGTTTGCCAGTACACAAAACTTTCTTCAAACATACGAAACCCGGCGATAATACTAATAGTCGTTACATAAATCGTGATCGGTTTAAGGTGGGGAAGAGTGACATAGCGAAACTTTTGGATAGCCCCTGCTCCGTCAATTTCAGCTGCTTCATACAGATCTTTAGGTATATTCTGTAAACCAGCCAAAAAGTAAAGAGTATTTACACCCATCCATCTCCAAAAGGCAAGAATAACCATTAAAAACATGCCAGTACCTGCTCCAAAACGCCATTCAACTGGTCCCACTCCAATGACGCCTAAGATTTGGTTAGCAAAGGATTGCTCAGTCTCACCAAACATCAATCGGAAAATAACACCTGCAACGATTACAGATGTTAAGGCTGGTATAAAAATGGCCGCTCTAAAAATATCCTTCAAATACATGAGTTTCGAATTTAACCAGACGGCGAACAACATAGGAAGGGGAATAAGTAATACCAATGTCCAAAATGTATACTGGGCAGAATTGGCCAAAGCTTTATAAAATCTCGAATCAACAAGTAGCCTTTCGTAGTTAGCCAATCCAATAAACTGCACTTGACCTGGCAATATTTGTTGGAAACTCATAATAAAGGCTTGAATAAATGGATACCCATATAACAATACGAATAAAATGACAAAAGGGAGTACAAATATATATGGGGCTATCTTTTGCGAATATAATATAGAACGTGTTATTCGGTTCATATTCTTATTTTTAGGGGCAACTTTGCCATACTCAACTTCCATAGTTATGACCTCCAATTTTTAAAATCTAAGGGGAGAAGATCTCTCCCCTTTACATACTACTCCAACTATTAAGCGCTTACATTTAACGGAACTGATTAGCCAGTTCTGTCAGTGCTTCTTCAGGTGTCTGATTTTGTTCACGCAATACGTTGTGCAGTACATTTGATGTAATCAAACTATTCACTTCTGGTGTATTTGGTGTGATGTTAACTGGGTAAATCTCTTCCCTAATTTCAAGAAGTACATCGAAGATGTTATCACCGAAGTATTGGTAATATTTATTATCTTCCCTTAACTCTGGAGAATCCCATACATCCCATCTGGGTGGATCAAAACCAAGCACTTGCCATAACTTAATGTTCCCTTCCGAAGTTGCCTTAGCAAAAGCAAGAAATTCCTTGGCTAACTCTGGATGTTCTGTCTGATTCGTCACCACTGTTCCTGTTCCACCCATTCCGGCTGAACGATAACCCCCTGGTTCCCAAGCCGGCAAGGGATAAATCTTCATTTTCCCTTCGAGGTCAGGCATGTAATCCAAGAATCTGCCCATGTACCACATAGGCATCAGAACAGCTGCAGCACCTTCATCATTCATAAAGGCATAGTATTCTTCAGCATGATGTCCTCCACCAGGAGTAAGTTGGGCAATGTTATTTACATGCACTAAATCATGTAAAAACTGTAATACTTCAATTGCATCCTGACTATCTACAGTGATGTTACCTTCTTCATCAAAAAAGTCTGTTTGGCGTTGTGTCAACATAGACCAGTAGCCCATAATTTCACCTGTTTCTACTGTTAACATAGGCTTTCCAGTTCTTTCAACCACTTGCTTGCCTGCTTCTACAAAATCATCCCACGTCTCAATGTCTGCTGGGTCAATCCCTGCTTCATTCATAATATCCATATTGTAATACATTACTGTGGCACCAACATGGGTAGGCATCCCATAGTAATTGCCATTGGCTGCATAGATATCTAGTCTTGATTGTACAAAGTTTTCTATTACAGGTTCGAGCACATCATTGAGTGGAAGAAGTTGAACATCACCTTGTAAGTAATTAGAAAACCGACTGATTTCAATATCTGCTAAATCGGGAGCACCCGTTCCTGACTGTAAAGCAAGTAACAAGTTATTATGCATGTTATCATAGGGATAAGCTTGGGCTATTAGTCTGATTTGGCGGTCTGGATATTCTTCGTTCCATCGTAATACCGCATCTTCAAAGAAATCGATATGCAACCCTTGAAATGTCCAAAATGTTAACTCAACTGCATCGTCACTTTCAGATCCGATAATTTCAGTATCTCCCTCATTTGTGGTTTCCCCGCCTCCACCACAAGCCGATAACAGTAGTACCATCACAAGGATGGCAAATAACAGAGAATATTTTTTTAGCATGTTAAGCCCCCCTTTTCTCAAGAATAATTGTTACATACAAATTGTAGATTTTTAAGAAAATACTTTCCTTTGATTCTAATTCAAGTGCTGACCCACTTCATGTTTCCTCATAATTTTTTGACCCTCGCTCACTCCTTTCAGAACTATAAATCTACTTCTAACTTTGGCTTATGTTTGTAGTTTATCTGAAATTTATTATATATTCAGTATTTTTAGTTGTCAATACAAATTTAGTTAATTTATTTATTTTGTATTTACATTTTCTTTAAGTTCAACTTTAAATTCAATTGTATAAAAAAGAAAGTTTGCTTTTTACTATTTCTTAAAGGTGTTTCAATATCATTATCCACAGGTTGTATTTTCAACCCTAGTTTCGTATCCTTATTAATAAATACATTAATTAAATCACAAATAATAAAGATAGGAGACTTAGTGTGATGAAAGTGGACATTTCTGAACAATCATTGCCTGTTTTTGAGGCATTAGCCAGCCAAATCAGGCTAAAAGTGATACACCTTCTGGCTGAACAGCCCATGAATATCCGGGAATTAGCTCAAGCAGTGGGCTTAAGCAACGCGATTATGACCATGCATGTCAAAAAGCTGGAGAAAGCGGGCATTATCGAATCTAAAATGATCCCGGGCAAAGCAGGTTTACAGAAATTATGCTTTCTTAATGTAGACAAAATCGAAATTATATTTCCATCAAAACAAGAAAACAAAAGAGAATTTCACCAAGTTGATGTCTCTGTCGGCCATTTTACAGATTTTAATATCAAGCCGACCTGCGGGTTGGCGACACCTGAGAAAATCATTGGTGAATTTGACGATCCCCGTTACTTTCTCGATCCAGAAAGGGTTAACGCCAAGATCTTATGGTTTGGGCAAGGTTATATTGAATACAAGGTGCCTAACTTCCTTTTGGCCAGCCAGGAACCGGAGGAACTTGAGATCTCGCTGGAATTATCTTCGGAAGCACCGTTTACCAATAACAATTGGCCCTCAGATATTGCCTTTTATTTAAACGGTGTCCATTTGGGCACTTGGACCAGCCCAGGAGATTTCGGGGACAAACGGGGCAAATACACACCTGAATGGTGGCCCAGCGTGGTGAATCAGTATGGCCTGCTCAAACACCTGCGCATTACAGAGAAGGGCACTTACATGGACGGCATCAAATTATCTGAAGTCACCCTTCTTGATATTGGGATCCGCGAGACACAGTGGACCTTTCGCATCGCCGTTCATGAGGATGCCCAGCATGTCGGTGGCGTGACCATCTATGGAACCGGCTTCGGCAACTATAACCAGGATATTATCTTCCGCCTCTATTACTCCCCCGTCCCCCAGCCTGTTGAGAATGGGACAACAAACTCATAAGCCTCCTTGCTCCTTTTCCTTCTTGACAGCGACACAGCCGTGATTAACCTCAATCTGCGGCTGTGTCGTCATATCTTGTACAACTTCTGCCAATAAACGGGGATGATGGTCCCGAATGTACCTTAGTCCTGTCATTCTTGGCCTTAAATCTGGCGCAGCTTTTAAAGTCTGAACCATGTTCTTCCTTTCAATGCCAAGTTCTTCGGGCGTGCTGGGGCCGCCGACGGTTTTTAGCCACCTGGCCAATTGTGTTGGTTCCGGAAGCTTCAAATAGTCACTAAACGGTTCTCTGCGTTCTATGTGGGCCAATGTGCGATATAAACTTGAGATGATCACCGCAGCTACCCCCACCTTGGCACCATGTAACCGCTGTGGTCGACCGGCCCTAAGATGTTCCATTTCCCACATATGGGACAAATGGTGTTCCCCTCCGGAGGCCGGCCGTGAATGTCCCACTAACAGCATGGACAATCCCGATTTGATGAGGGCCTCCATTAAAATCCGCAGTCCCTCTTTACTGCCTGACGCAATCTCATCCACATGTTGGATGCACATCAACAGGGATTCTTCTGTCAGACGGAAAGCAAGGGGACAGAATGGCTCATTGGCCATTGCTTTGGAGAAGCGCCAATCGGCTAAAGATGTCCATTTACCCAGCATATCTCCAAAACCTGCCGCTGTCATATCCCGGGGAGACTGTTCCAATATGTCTAAATCTGCAAAAATGGCCAGAGGGGAAATGGCTTTTACCGTTTGTTTCACTTGATTAATCATCAAAGGGGCTCCAGCGGATGTAAAGCCATCCACTGAAGCCGCAGTGGGGATTGACAGAAAAGGCTTACCCGTTTTTGCGCAGACAAAACGCACAATGTCATGAATGGTGCCGGAACCTACAGCTAAAAGCAGCTCCGTTTCGTTTGTCACGCTCAGCAAGAGTTGAACCACAGCGCATTCATCTGCTACCACATCACCGTGTTTATTTTCAGGAAGCAGACATTGTTGAACCTGAAAGTTAGCTTTTTGGAGCAAATGACGCAACTCTTCTCCAGCAGCCTGATCAGTATTCCGGTCAGCTACCACGCAAACAGTATTTAGGCCTTTGGCGCCGATATAACCGGGGACGAGGCGAATAGCCCCTGAGGCAATGGTGCCATCCAGCGTAATCTGGGCATGGTGGTGCCCGCAGCTGCACGATTGTGCCTGTGAATTAATCTTGGCGATAAAGGAAAGCATGCCTTTCCTCTCCCTCTGCAGGAATTTAGGATTGGGATCAGCTTTTTAACCACTTCTACTGGCAAGTTATCTGTGTTCCTTCCTCAGACGGATCACGTTCCACGATGCCTTGGATAAGCTGGCTTGGAGCAGGCCGTCATTTAATATGGATTTTCCAGATGTATGCGGCTTGACCCGTTCCACTTCAGCCGTGTTTGTCGCTTTTAAATCGTCGTGCTCAAGGACAATGTGTTCTACAATCCGATATCCTTCGAAACTGCGCACATCACAAGTCACTTCAAGGGATTTTTCAAGATGGCGGTTAACTGCAAAAATGGTCAATTCGTCTTGCTCTTCGTTATAAACAACGGCAGGTTCCAAATAGGGAACATCGGTAAAATCCTTGCTGTCATAAACGGGGGATGAGATCACAGGCTGCAAGGAAATACCCCGTCCAAAAAGGGAGGCATGCAGATACGGATAATAAATGGTTTGCCGCCAAGAGCGTCCCCCATTCTCCGTCATAATGGGCGCAATGACGTTGACTAATTGGGCCAAACACGCGATTTTGACCCGGTCAGCATGCTTTAATAACGTGATCAGCATGCACCCGACTAACAAAGCGTCTTCAAAATTATAAACGTCTTCTAATTGGGGGGGTGCAATTGTCCAAGGCTCAATTTTTTTGTCTGCCTCATTGGAATGGTACCACACATTCCACTCGTCAAAGCTGAGGTTGATTGTTTTCTTGCTGCGCTTCTTTGCTTTAATATAGTCACAGGTCGATATCACCGTTTTAATAAAATGATCCATATCCAGCGACTTGGCTAAGAAATTTGCCGTATCATTTTCCCTGTTGCCATAGTAGGTGTGTAACGATATATAATCGACCTGCTCATACGTATGCTCCAACGTAATGGCTTCCCACTCCGGAAATGTGGGCATGCTGGAGTTAGAACTGCCACAGGCGACCAATTCAATGGTTGGGTCCACTAAGCGCATCGCCTTGGCTGTTTCCACAGCTAACCGGCCATATTCTTCTGGTGTTTTGTGCCCAATCTGCCAAGGGCCATCCATCTCATTCCCCAGGCACCATGTTTTAATGTGATGAGGTTGCTCAAAGCCATGTTTTTTGCGCAGGTCGCTCCAATAGGTCCCTCCTGGATGGTTGCAGTATTCAATAAAATTTCGGGCAGCGTCGATGCCACGGGTGCCAAGATTCACCGCCATCATGACCTCAGCATTAACCTCCTTGGCCCATTGGACAAACTCATTGGTCCCAAATTCATTGGTTTCAATTGTTCTCCAGGCCAGTTCTAGCCGGCGCGGCCGCTGTTCCTCGGGACCGACACCGTCTTCCCAGTTATATGCTGAAACCATGTTGCCGCCTGGATAGCGGACTATGGGCACCCTTAATTCCTTGACCAGTTCCATCACGTCCCGGCGAAACCCATTCTGGTCTGCCTGGGGATGATCCGGTTCGTAGATACCTCCATAAACGGCTCTGCCCAAATGCTCGATAAAAGAACCATAGATACGGGGATCAATGTCAGAGATTCGGAAATCCTTGTCAATCACCATCTTAGCTTTTAGCGAATTGGTCATGGCATTCATCCTCTCTAGTTCAATTAATTTATAAATATATTATTGTATTACATATCTATTAACATCATTTCCATAAGAAACGGTTTTCCCTTGGCGTGCCAGCTTATTGTTCCTGTTTCAGATTTAATTCAAGAACCGTTACTGACATTGGCGAAAGCATGGCTTCAATCCCCTGGTCAGTGACGGTATAACGCCGGTACTCCGTTGGCTCAACAGCGTCAGGCTCTTCGAATGTGTTATGGGCCCGCATATCTTGGGCGGTTAATTCTACTCCTTTCACCTCAAAATGAGCCGAGTCCGAACCACGTAACTGAATGTGAACCTTTGCGCTTGATTCATGACTGAGGTTGCATAAACTGATATGAATAAGACCTATCTCGTCTTTGGACGCAGATACCGAGATTTGCGGCAGAAGTTCACCGCCGTGTTCATAATTGGCACTGGTAAGATAGGTATCCAACAGCCAGGCGTCTTGGTGAACTTGATACATGTCAAACACATGGTAAGTGGGGGTGAGAATCATCTTTTCCCCATCTGTCAGCATCACTGACTGAAGAACATTAACCAGTTGGGCAAGATTAGCCATATGCACCCTATCACAGTGGTGATTGAAAATATTAAACGTAACGCCAGCCACTAGTGCGTCACGAATGGTGTTTTGCTGATAGAGAAACCCTGGGTTTGTCCCCGGTTCCACATCATACCAGGTGCCCCACTCATCAACAATGAGGCCGATTCTTTTCTCTGGGTCATACTTATCCATGATGTTGGTGTGCTTCGTGATCAATTCTTCCATCCTCAGTGCTTTTTTCAAAGTGACAAACCATTCTTTTTCATCAAAGTCTGTTGCTGATCCTTTTCCGGTCCACCAGTCTCCAGGGACCGTATAATAATGCAGGCTGATGCCGTCCATCCACTGATGCGCTTCACGCATCACCGTTTCCATCCACTCATAATCGTCAGTATTGGGGCCACAAGCAATCTTGTAAAGGCGATTATCCCCATAGTTACGCACATAGGTTTGGTATCTCCGGTAAAGGTCAGCATAATATTGGGGATGCATGTGCCCTCCGCAACCCCAATTTTCATTGCCTATGCCAAAGTATTTCAGGCGCCACGGTTTTTCCCTGCCATTCTCCCTGCGCCAGTCGGCCATGGAAGATGTGCCATCAAAGGTGATGTATTCTATCCACTCCGACATTTCCTGGACAGTCCCGCTGCCAACATTGCCGGATATATAGGGCTCACAACCGATCATTTCGCAAAGCAACATAAACTCGTGTGTGCCAAAGTGATTATTTTCCACAACACCTCCCCAGTGGGTGTTGATCATTTTCTTTCTCCTTTCCCTGGGCCCCACCCCATCCTTCCAATGGTACTCATCGGCAAAACAGCCACCCGGCCATCTTAAAACAGGGACTTTTATTTTTTTCAACGCCTCAACAACATCCTGCCGGATGCCGTATGTATTGGGAATGTGAGAGTCTTCACCAACCCAAATGCCTTCATAGATACAGCGTCCCAAATGTTCAGCAAAATGTCCGTAAATATACCGGCTGATTTTACCCTTGGTGATATCCGTATTGATCACCACCTGGTTTTCCATCTGCTGCACCTCCCAATCAAATCTTAATGCTTGTATAATATATGCAATTTTTATAAATAATTGAAAAATTAGTCCCTTTTGTTTAGTGATTAATATATATATTAATTATTAATGCCTTATGTTTATATTAACGCAATACTGTCTTTAACGTCAACTATTTTTTGAATATTCAATGCTAACAGAATGGGGTGCCGGCAGTGTAAACCACCGTCACCCCATATGAAAATAGCAAACATTTGCCACTCGTCGAGTATCCAATTACGGGTAACATACTCAGATCACTGTCTGTTCCCCATGCTGTTCTACTAACACTTTACTCTCCCATTTGCGGCTTCTCCACCGGCCGAGCATGATCAGGCCCCTGAACCATTCATCCACTGTGTAGGCGACCCACACCCCGATTAAACCCAAGCCGAAGTGAATACCCAGCACATAAGCGAGTGGGACACTGATGCCCCACATGGAAACAACGGCCATCTTGAAAGGAAAGCGCGCATCACCGGTTGCCCGCAAGGAACTGATCAGCACCAGGTTAAAGGTGCGCCCCGGTTCCAAGATCAAACAAATAAGCAACAGGGTGGCGCCCAGAGAGATAATATGGGGATCATCCGTATAAATCCTGATCAGGGACTCCCGGAACACCGCAAACACAACAGCCATGCTGACCGTGATCAGCATGCTGACTTTCAAGCTTTTAAATGCCCGCCGGTAGGCTTCCTCCATTCGCCCCGCACCAACGAGATGGCCGATTAAAATCTGCATACCTTGCCCAACGGAAAGGCTGAACAACAAGATAAACATCATCAGGTTGAATGTGTATACTTTAGTAGCCAGGGCAGCCGTGCCCAACATGGAGATAAAAAAGGTAAAAACAAGCTGCTGAACCTGGTAGACCATGTGCTCCCCGGCGGCAGGCGCCCCTACCTGCAGGATTTTTTTCAGGTAACCTTTGTTGAGGGTCAAGTAATCCTGCCATTCAATGCGCACCTCTAACCGGCGGTACAGCAGGATAAACAGGGTGATCATGCCCAATATGCGGCTGGCCGCAGTCGAGATGGCCACCCCTGTAACGCCCAATTGGGGCACGCCCAAAGCGCCGAAGATGAACAGATAATTCCCAATCACATTTACCACGTTCATTCCTAAGGAAACATACATGGCATCCCGAGTAAACCCGTTGGAACGAATGATGGCGGCTAATGTAAACAGCAGGGCCTGGGTAAACAAGGTACAGCCCACAATCAGCATATAACCGCTGGCATAGCCCTTCACATCTGGATCCAGGCTAAACAATCCCAGCAGTTCCTGTCTGAAGATCACCAGCACCAGGCTGACCATAAGCCCAAAGACCACATTGACGACCAGTGCATTGGCCTCAATCTTGGACGCTTCAGCCTTCTTCTTGGCCCCCAGGTACTGGGCCACGACCACACCGGTTCCAACCGCCACAAAGTTAAATAAGATAAAAGTGATGACCATCAGGTCATTCGCTACACCTACCGCAGCGACGGCTTCATCGGAAATAAAGCTGAGCATGAATATATCGGCAAACTGCACCATCATAAACAATAAGATTTCAATAAAAATGGGCCAGGTTAAAGCAACCAGGCTTAACCCGCGCCCTTCTTCCTTAGGTTGTTTCATCTGGCCTTACTCCCTACAGTATGATTTTTCTCGTGATATTCTAATGATACAGACCTGACTTTTCAAGTGTTTGGCAAAAAATGAAGTGTTTCAGTATGAAAGGCAGGTATATATTCATGCCCAAAATAGCGGTAAACCCGGAATTGTTCCAGAGGCAATGTCATAGGGCGGTAGCATATATTCATTCCCCAGTGATACAAAGAAATAGCTCGAAGCGGAAGCAGGACGCCCCCGCTTGCCAGCATCATTGGATGCAAAGCGTTATCTCCTCGCCACTTAACTGGCCAGAATTTCTTCAATTTTCTCAATCACTTCTTGTGACAAATGTACACCTGATGCTTTTACGTTCTCCTCAATCTGCTCGGGACGGCTGGCCCCAACCAAAGCACTAGCCACGTTGTCCTGACGTAAAACCCAGGCAAGCGCCAATGTGGACAAACTCATATTGAGTTCCTTGGCCACTCGCTCCAGCCGCTCCACTTTTTCCAATACTTGCTCTTCCAAAAACTTGCCGATAAACATATTGATGTCATCCTTGGCAGCCCGGCTGTCTTGGGGAATTTGTCCCCGCTTGTATTTGCCGGTCAGCACCCCTTGGGCCAAAGGCGAGAAAACCACTTGGGCAATGCCATTCTCCTCACACAACGGAATAATTTCTTCTTCAATGTACCGGTACAACATATTATATTGAGGCTGATTGACCACGATTCGATCAAGCAAGTATTTATCCGCCACATGAAGCGCCTCCCGGATTTGAGCTGCCGTCCATTCACTCACCCCGGCATATAAGATTTTGCCTTGCCGGATCAGATCATCAATTGTCCTTAAGGTTTCATCCACCGGTGTCTCAGGATCATAGCGGTGGCAGTAGAATATATCAATATAATCCAGCTTCATCCGCTTTAAACTGGCATGAACCTGCTCAAACACATGCTTCCGGGACAAGCCCCTGTCATTCGGCCCGTCTCCCATGGGCCAGAATGCCTTGGTGGTAATGACATAGGACTCCCGGGGAAAGGGTTTTAAAGCTACCGCCATCACCCTTTCCCCCTCCCCACGTTCATATACGTTGGCTGAATCAAAGAAGTTGACACCCAATTCATAGGCCTTTTGAATGGTTTTGACAGCCGTTTCCTTATCGACTGATTTGCCAAAGGTCAACCAACTTCCCAGGCTGATCTCACTCACCTTTAACCCGGAACGGCCCAACCGGCGGTAGTTCATGATCAACACCTCTCAGTTAAAGTTTAATACATGTCAAACAAACTTCCTGCTTTCAAGACACGGCTTAGCTTTTCAACTCACCTTTACCACTCCGCAATCGTTCCGTCTTGATGCCTCCACACAGGATTTTTCCAGTTATGTCCAATCTGAGCCTGTTTTCTAACAAATTCTTCATTAACGGTAATACCCAGTCCGGGGCCTTTAAGGATATCTACATATCCATTTTTATATTCAAATACGGTGGGGTCTTCAAGATAATCCAATATATCGTTCCCTTGATTGTAGTGAATACCTAAACTTTGCTCTTGAATAAATACATTGTAAGCCGTAGCATCAACTTGAAGACATGCCGCTAATGCGATAGGACCAAGGGGACAATGAGGTGCGACGGCTACATCGTAAGCTTCTGCCATGGAGAAGATCTTCTTGCATTCAGTAATTCCGCCTGCATGGGAAAGATCGGGCTGAATAATATCTACGTAACCATCTGCCAGTAAGCCTTTAAAGTCCCAACGTGAAAACATGCGCTCACCTGTAGCGATTGGGATCGTCGTTACCCGGGCTATTTCCCGTAACGCTTCATTATTTTCCGGTAATACAGGTTCCTCAATAAACATCGGACGGAACGGTTCAAGCTCTCTGGCTAATATTTTGGCCATCGGTTTATGCACACGTCCGTGAAAATCAATGGCAATTCCAAAATCATCGCCAACCGCTTCACGAATGGCAGCTACCCGTTCCAAAATCTGATCAATCTTTTTATAGGAATCAATATATTGCAACTCCTCAGTACCATTCATTTTAACGGCAGTAAATCCAGCCTCTGCCTTTTCTTTTGCCGCCTGTCCCACCTCGCTCGGACGGTCACCGCCTATCCAGGAATAGACCCGGACCGAATCCCGGCACGCCCCTCCTAGTAATTCGTAAATTGGGGCGTTATAGAATTTTCCTTTAATATCCCATAAAGCTTGGTCAATGCCCGCGATGGCACTCATCAAAACTGGACCGCCCCGATAAAACCCGCCACGATAGAGTGTTTGCCAGTGATCTTCTATTCTCAACGGGTCCTTCCCTATTAAATAATCACTCATTTCTTCTACTGCTGCTTTCACGGTATAAGCTTTTCCTTCGACAATAGGTTCTCCCCATCCTACAATGCCTTCATCCGTTTCAATTTTTAAGAATAGCCAGCGCGGCGGTACGATAAAACACTCCATACTTGTAATTTTCATATGAGTATTCACCCCGTATCATTGATGATGAACAGATGATGACTCTATATTCAATCTACCACAATATTGGTCTAATAGCTACACAGCTGCTATTCAACTAGCTCACCTACTGTAAATTTACTTGCGGCTTCAGGTGAAAGCTGATCCTTCGAATAAGGTTTTAATCGGAATTGGAAACGGAACGGTGCCGTTTTCAGCTTATACTTGTCAAGGACGTCAGGACCGCAACTTGCCGAACCAAGCCCATGTTGTCGATAATCAAGATTAAAGTGAATGGCATCTTGCTTAACTAAGTCATATTTGTGTCGGGCGTTTTCCATATTTTCAGCGGAATACAGGTGGGCGCTGAAATCCAGTGTCGGCATACCGACAGCCAAAATGCCGATACCACGTTTGTCTGTTAACGACACCCATCTCACTTCATGACGGTTGCCATTTTCTTGCGGATACACGTAAGGCGTATAAAGGTCTTCTACTTGTTTTGACCACATTCCAAAACGGTTGGCCAATTTACTGTCAACATATGCTTCTCCTGGTCCCCTGCCATACCATGATACTTGATCAAAATAGACAGGGAGTTTCATCCGTAAGCCGACCTTGGGCAGAGTTTCAGGCGTGTCCCCCTCCGGATTTCCAACAACACTGAGGATCACATCGCCGCTTCCATAAATAGCATAATGATAATTGGTTACAATTCCCCAGGCTAAACGAGGAGGTGCCATGCGGACAGTGACAAAAACATCAACTCTTTTTCCATCTGATGAGTGCTCATAATCTACTCGAACTACCCGGTGCTGCATCGTATGTAATCCGTATCTTTTCCACTCTTCTTCAGAACTTATTGATTTCCAATTGGCATTGGCCAGTCTGTCATTATCGGTAGGTGCCCGCCAGACATTTAATTGCGGCCCTTCTTTTAGCAATTGAATTCCTTCATACGACCAAGATTCGATTATTCCATAAATTTTGTTAAAAGCAATAGAAAAAGAATCGCCCATTATCATAAGTGTATTATTGTCATTTTTAATACTTAGCGGGTACATGATCGGATTAGTTTCCAAGGGAGTGGTATTAACCACAGGCAACTGGTATTGAGCCCAGGCAATTTCATGTCCTGCTTGAGCCCACAATGTATCTTCTGCAAGGAGAAATTTGACGTTTAACAAGTATTCGGTACCGGACAGTATCTTTTCCGGAAGAGAATAAGGAATCCTAATGTGTCCTGTCCTACCTGCAGCCAATTCAGGAACAGGTAATGTCCCTTTATCAATCACTTTACCTTCTGAAACAATGGACCAGGCAATAGTAACATGATCGAGAGAGATAAAGTCATATAGATTAGTTATTTTCATCTCTCCCTTTGCTAAATCAATGGCTTCTACTTTGACAGGCTCGATCACTTTCTTGTATTCGATCAAGGCTGGAGACGGTCTCCGGTCTGGATATACTAACCCATCAATGACAAAATTAGAATCATGGGGGGTCTCACCAAAATTACCCCCGTATGCAAAATATTCTTTTCCATCCTCTGTGGTTTGGCGAATACCATGATCGCACCATTCCCAAACAAACCCACCTTGCAACCTTCTATGTTTATAAAACGTTTCCCAATACTCTTTAAATCCTCCAGGACCATTGCCCATGGCATGGGCATATTCACAAAGTATATGCGGTTTTGTTAAATCTGTCCGCTCTCCGAGAGTATCCAAGACATCAACCGATGTATACATAGTCGTAAACACATCAGAACAAACCGGTTCATCAATTGGATTATCATTACTTTCCATCATAAGCGCTCTGCATTCCCCTTCGTAATGAAGCGGCCTTGTTGGATCGTAAGCTCTGGCCCATTCAGCCATGGCCACATGATTGGTTCCGAATCCAGATTCATTTCCTAAAGACCACATGATGATAGACGGATGGTTTTTGTCACGCACAACCATACGTTCCATCCTGTCAACATATGCCTCTTTCCATGCCGGATCATCACTTATTTGATTGATGTTGTTAATGAGATCAAATCCGTGACATTCTAGATCGGCTTCATCAATCACATATAATCCATAGACATCGCACAGCTCGTAAAACCGCGGATCATTTGGATAATGTGCCGTACGTACCGCGTTAATATTATGCTGTTTCATTAATTTAATATCTTGAATCATCGACTCTAGTGACACAGCACGGCCAAGGTCAGGATCGTGTTCATGCCGGTTAACACCTTTAAGCATAATTGGAACGCCATTGACGAGCAGAACTCCGTCTTTAATTTCGACAGAACGGAATCCCACTTTGGCAGGAATTACTTCTACCGTTTGTCCATTTTCATCTTTTAATGTCAGTAGCAGATGATACAAATACGGATTTTCAGCTGACCATTTTTCTGGATTTTCTACCGGAATTTTAGTAGTTTGCTTGGTTTCAATCGCACCAGAGATGTTTAAATTCTCAATCATAGTCTTATTTACTATAGTTTGGTAGGATGCATTAACCAATTTAACATGAAGCTGGTAGTTGGAAACGGCAGTATTCAGGCTGTTTGTAATATACGCATCTAGTTGAAGCACCGCGTTGTCATAGTATTCATCCAGATAAGTTCGTACAAAGAAGTCTCTGATGTAAACATGGGGTCTAGCTAACAAGTAGACATCGCGAAAGATGCCGCTTAGCCACCACATATCCTGGTCTTCGATATAACTCGCATCAGACCACTGATAGACCCGAACGGCAATCACGTTTTTCCCTTCTCGTATAAACGGCGTTACATTAAATTCACTAGGGACACGGCTGCCTTGGCTATATCCTACTTCCTGCCCATTGATCCAAACATGAAATGCGCTGTCAACTCCTTCAAAGCGAAGAAAAACCTGTTGATCCATCCATTCCTTAGGGATATAAAACTCCCGGCGATACGAACCTGTCGGATTTTCAGTAGGAACGTGAGGTGGATCTATCGGAAATGGATATTGTACATTGGTATAATGGGGTTTACCGTAACCATGCATTTGCCAGTTGGCTGGCACTGGAAGGTCATCCCATTCACTTGTGTCAAAAGATTCTTCATAAAAATGTGCAGGAGCAAGTTGAGGAGATTCAGCATAATGAAACTTCCACACTCCGTTTAACAATTTAAATCCTTCCGCATAGCCTCTTTCATAAGTTAAAGCCGAAGTTTCACTTTTGTAAGGAATATAATATGATCTTTCCGGCAATCGATTTTTATGAAGAACCTCTAAGTTTTCCCAATCCCTCTGTCTACTCATATAGATCAGACCTCCATCAGCATAAATTTGTGTATAATGTATACTGCTGAACCATTTTTTTCTATCCTTTCACAGATCCGCTAAAGACACCTGAAACGAAATGTTTTTGGAATAGAAGGAATAACAGCAACATTGGGATTAGCCCAAGGACAGCACCAACCATAACTGGACCATATTGAACAACTTGTCCTGGTTGCACCATCATCGCCAACATGAGCGGCAATGTATACATTTCTCTTGAGTTGATGACGACCAACGGCCATATAAAATTTCCCCACTGCTGCATGAAAGTCACGATGCCAAGTGCTGCACAAGCGGGCTTCATCGTTGGTAACACAATTTTGAAAAAAATGCCTAAATCTTTACATCCATCTATACGGGCAGCTTCAATTAACTCTGTCGGAAATCCCAGCATTTGCTGCCTCATCAGGAACACTCCAAACGGCGTAACCAGAAATGGAATGATTAACGCGTAATAGGTGTCAATCCAATCAAAATTCATCATAATGATAAACATCGGGACAAGCATCACTTGAGTTGGTACCATCATAATTAATAAAACGGCAAAAAACAGAAGCTCGCGACCCTTAAATTGATATTTGGCAAAGGCAAAACCAGCCAAAGCTGAAAAAAATACAGTCGTTACTGTTGTGATACCGGAAACGAAAATACTGTTAAACAAAGCTTTCCAGACCGGCCAGGCATTCTGCAATTTATCTAAATTCTCAAAGAAGTTGGTCCCGGGCACCAATGTAGGAGGGACTTTAAAAATTTGTGATTCTGTTAAGGTTGACGCCGTAAACATCCAATAGAAGGGAAATATTGATATAGTTACACCAACCATTGCTACAATGAGTAACAACAATTTGTTAAATTCTTGTCTCATATGCATGTTATATTTCCCCTCCTTTGGACATACGAATCTGAAGATAGGACAAGATGGCTATAATAGTGGTTACGACATAGGCTCCTGCAGAAGCTAGCCCAAAATTAAAAGATCCAAAAGCTTTGTCATACAAATATAGAATCACTGTAGTCGTTTCGTTCCTTGGACCTCCTCCAGTAAGCACATAAGGTTCAGCAAAAAGTTGTAGTGTCCCTATAGTTGAGAGGATTGCACAAAACAAGATTACCGGTTTGAGCATAGGTACAGTAATTTTGAAAAAACTAGTCACTGGGCCCGCTCCATCAATATTGGCCGATTCATATAAATCCCTAGGAACATTTTGCAAACCTGATAGAATAATAATTGTATTGTAACCTGTCCACCGCCAAGTTAGTGCTACAATGATCAAAACTTTGGCCCAAAATCCATCTGCAAACCATCGAATAGGTTCAATACCAAACAAACCAAGAAATTGATTAATCATTCCATAGTTTTCATTAAACATAAGCGAAAATACGAGGGAGTAGGTAACTAAATCAATGAGTACTGGCATAAAAAAAGCTAGTCTAAAGATCCCCTTAAACCTTAACAAGTTGGAATTTAATACAGTGGCTAAAACGGTTGCCAATAATAACATGATAGGAACCTGTATAACTAAGATTAATCCAGTAACATATAGAGATTGCCAAAATAACGGATCAGTGAAAAGCTGTTGATAATTTGCCAAACCTACATAATTGATTTCACCTCCTCTCCATTCACTAAAACTAAGTACTAAGGAATAAACAAGAGGATACAGCATAAAGACAGCAAACAAAATAAAAAATGGAGATATAAACAAGTATGGACTTACGTCCTGCATAGAGATTTTCCCTTTTCTGTTCAATTTATTAACATATACCATTTTAAATCACCTCCAAATTGACACCCCTTGGTCATATACCAAGGGGAGTGTCATATTACTCTGCTATATTAAGGCCAGTATCCCTAGCAGCCCGTTGTTCTGCTCTTCTTAAGGCATCCTCAATATTTTCATTATCAAGCATTACTGCTCCTAAGGCATCAATTATAGCATTGTTTATATCCATAAAATGAGCACCGTAATCTAGTGGTGGTATATCTGTAGACAATTGGCCGAAAAAGTCTGATAAGGCTATTCCAAAATATTCATCGATCACCTTAAACTGTTCGGTTTCATAATATGGTTGCCATGATGGGAACAAACCATATTTCATTTGGATATCTTGGCCTTCCTCGGTCATCAAAGCAAACTCAATAAACTTCCAAGCTAGCTCCTCATTTTCAGATTGAGTAGAGATTGCCAGAACAGAACCACCTGAATGTGCCTGATTAGGACCACCTTCTTCAAATGCAGGCAACGGCATCAATCCCCATAAACCCTCTTGATCAGGTGCTTGTGTTTTAATAGTACCAGCATACCAAACAGGATATATAACGGCGGCCACTTGGTTATTGACAAAGGCACGAATTCGGTCATCCCAGGTTGGTGCATCCATAACGATACCTTCATCAACAATTTTCTTATACATTTCAATAGCTTTTATATTTTCCTCACTGACAAATTGAATATTGCCCTCCTCATCATAATATTGTGCCCCAAGTTGATTCATCAATATTCTGTATAGCTCCGCAACGTCATTAGAACTGTAACCAAGGGCTAGCATTTTGACCCCTTCATTTGCCTCTTGTATTTTTTTACCTGCCTCAATAAATTTGTCCCATGTAGTAATAGACTCAGCGTCAATACCCGCATTTTCAAAAAAATCTTTACGATAATATACAGCAGCAGGACCAAGATCCCACGGAAGTGCGTAGACACGTCCGTCTTGTTGCGCTAAGTTCATGGCTACTTCCGCAAATTCATTTTCCCTGCCATCCAACCGATCCGTAATGTCTACAAATTGATTCGGAAAGACTTCTAAAAAGTTTGGAAAGTCCCTTTGCTGTATCTGGATGACATCAGGAGCTCCTCTACCTGCCGTTAACGGAGGAATGATGCTATCATAATCGCTCGTTACATATTCAACTTTAATGTTTGCATCAGGATATTTTTCCATAAATTTTTCAGCCGTTTCAACCATAGCATCTGCGGCTAAATTCCACCCTGCTACGGTTATTTCACCTGACACACCATCACCTTCGGTGCCGTTACTCGCTTGCTCTGGTTCCTGCTGATGTGTCTGATTCCCTCCACAAGCGCTTAACAAAGAAATCACAAATACAGCAATCAAACTAACATATAAATATTTCTTTGGCACAAAAATATCCCCCCTTGAATTAATGTTTGAGAACTCATTCGAATTACGCTTAACCCTTACTAATCACTATTCTTCCAAATTCTTTACACCACCTCCCATAAATATTACCTACCAAGACCAGTGTGTGATGTTAGTTTTTGTCCTCTTTCAACACCACAACATCAATCCCCTTTACAGTTAACTTCACGCCATGCAAACGTTCTCCGCTAAGTACATTTTGATAATTCCTGTCCTTGGGCAGTGTCAGCTGAACATCGTGTCCATTATGATTGACAATAATTAGATATTCTTCATTTTCAGTATATCTTCGCTGAACTTCCACTTTTGCAGGTACCTCCAGAGGAGGAGTAATATGGTGTTCAGCCAAGACTTTTTCCAGAAGCTGACCTACAAAACGCGATTCAGGATGGGTGCCAATGTAAACGCTTTTACCTTGACCAAAGTGGTGAACGGTCACTGCCGGATGACCTGCATACCAATCTTCCCCATACACTGCCAGTGCTTGGGCACCTTCCAATCGGATCATATCAGCCCAAGTCGTGCACTCAAACGTCTCACCGCCGACCTGAAGCAAGTTGGATTGTCCTTCTGCAATCGGCACAAATTCCTCCACACAAAGGCCCAATATATCGCGCAGAAGAGCCGGATATCCTCCTAGGTGAACTTTATCATTTTCATCCACAATGCCACTGAAAAAGGACATCAACAGCGTGCCCCCATTCTTAACAAATCGGTGAAGATTCTCGTCTTCTCTCTCTTTGATCATATACAGCAGGGGCGCAATCACCACTTTGTACTTTGATAAATCATCTCCAGGACGAGCAAAGTCAACAGCAATGTTCCGTTTGTACAATTCACGGTAGTAATGTTCGACAATCGCAATATAACTGAGCTTATTATGGGGTTTCGATGCCAGTTCAACGGCCCACCAGTTTTCCCAGTCAAAGAGAATTGCCACCTCTGCCTTGATCCGTGCTCCCACCAGGCCATCCAATTGGCTCAGTTCGTGCCCCAGTTCCTTAACTTCCCGGTATACTCTGCTGTGTTCATCTCCAGAATGGGACACCATAGCCCCGTGGAATTTTTCTGCTCCCGCCCGGCTCTGACGCCACTGGAAAAACATAATGCCGTCTGCGCCACGCCCGATGGTAGCATAACTCCACAGACGCATCACACCCGGTGGTTTGGGTACGTTAATGTCCCGCCAATTGACATGTGAAGTCACCTGTTCCATGAGCAGGAAAGGTTGGCCTTGACGCAAACTGCGCATCAAGTCATTCATCATCGCATGGTTAACAGGCAACCCTTCCCGTGGATCCGGATAGGAATCCCAGGTGACAATATCCACTTCTTCTGCCCATTGAAAGTAATTCAATGGTTTAAATGAGGCCATAAAGTTGGTGGAAATAGGAATATCGGGTGTTAGTTCACGCAAGATTTCTTTTTCGGCCAAAAACAGATTGAAGATCGAGTCATTCATAAACCGGTAATAATCCAGTTCCTGGGACGGGTTTACAAAAGTGGGCGTTTTCCTGGGCGGGTTGATTTCATCCCAGTCGTTATACCGCTGTCCCCAGAAATTGGTACCCCAGCGTTCATTTAATTCATCAATTGTGTGGTACCGTTTTTTTAGCCATTTTCTAAATGCCTGGGCACAGTTTTCACAATAGCACCTGGAAACATGACAAGCATACTCGTTATTGACATGCCACATTTTCAGCGCGGGATGATCCTTATAGTGCTCCGCTATGGCCCGCACCAGTTTCTTGATATGCTTAATGAGGTGGGGATGGTTAGGACAGTAGTGCTGCCTGCTCCCAAACGAAAGACGGGTTCCATTCTCATCAACAGGCAATGAATCGGGATATATCCTGACAAACCAGGCAGGAGTTGAAGCAGTAGCTGTAGACAAATTGACATGAACCCCATGGTCATACAAGATGTTGATCACTTTATCCAGCCATTCAAAATCAAAGATTCCTGCTTGAGGTTCAATTTTTGCCCAGCTAAAAATCCCTACTGAGACCAGGTTCACACCTGCTTTTTGCATCAACTGCGCATCTTCATACCAAACCTCTTCTGGCCACTGTTCCGGATTGTAATCGCCTCCATAACAGATTGAAGGCAACACATTGATATTCTTCATGAACGCCCCCCTAAATCCATGTTGGTCTAATTGATACGGTCAACGATCTATACTTAATTAATTTAATTTATTATTTGATTAAAGAATAGCTTATTTTCAGAAAAGAGTCAAGATATAATTTTGATTTCTTTTATATATTCTTTCAAACCCTTGATTGTATCTGCCAAAGATCACAGTCAGTCTGGCCCGTGGTTTAATCACGGACCATCATATCCGGCCGTCTAAGGATCATACCATTACACTCTACTTCAATATAAGGCCATTTCCCTGTCTCAGTCAGAATCTCAATGCCGTTTTCTGTAACTAAGATGGTATCTTCCGATTTTACTCCAGGAAGGGCCGGGTTCCAGGCAAAAGCCTGATTGACGCGAACCGTATCCGAAGATGAAGATGTGGCTAAATACTCCCTGGTGGCATAACCCGTAGGACCACCGAGGTGCAGCTTTTTCCAATCATCAGGATAACCGGCTTGTTTATATTCCCTAATCGCTGTGTTAATAATGTCTCCCACTTTGATCCCTGGCCGTGTCGATGCATTCATACAAGCATCTATGTAAGCCAGCTTTTGTTTGCACTCCTCCAGTTGTTTTGGTAGAGGGCCGAAATGGACAAGCCGGGTCACATTGGCCACCAGTCCGCCCCGTTCAGCACATAATACCAGCATGGCTTGACGCTTCATACGCTTCCCAGTCGGAATAGGGTGGCGGTACTTATAAATCCGCTCATCGGTCGCCACCAGAAGCACATGGACATTCATCCCTTGAGCCATCACTTTTTGGGCTAAGACAGAGGCGATTTCGTGTTCCGTTTGCCCGGGTTGAAGCTGTCGGCAAGTCTCTTCAATAGCGTCAGCCGCTTGCTGGCAAACCTGACGGTAACGGTTCATTTCATCTTCCGTCAATTGAGACCGCAGCCAGCTCAATTTCGGGCTGACATCCATCCAATCGTGGAAAGGGGCGTCTGTGGCCATTCGTTTCCCCTCCCCAATTTTTAGCAAAAGATGATCGTGCCCATTAAACCATTCGTCTGTCACCAGTTCAAAATCAAAAGGAACATCCGCCAGCTCTTCTTCCATGATCCGGGCCGCTTCCATATTCACAGTCACTACATACACCTTGTCTGGCATTACAACCAGATCAGCCACCCCGTCAGGTGTTGTTTGGACGATATGGTTATGCCTGCCGCCCGTGACCCACGAAAAGTTGTTGCGTTTGCGCAATAAAATGCCGTCAAACTCCTCTTCAGCCAATAAAGAGAGTACTTTTTCTATTGTCATCCCAATTTCCACTCCTTACTCCTCCACCTTAGTTACCTTAAACAACTGGCGCAAAACCAGAGTAGCCGCACCAATTACGCCAGCTTTTTCCCCTAACAAACTGGGCACAATCTGCACTGACCGGGCAGGGACTTCCATCGCTCTCATCATAGCCGTTTGCACAAGGGGCTCAAACAGGATGTCACCTGCCTGGGCCACGCCTCCTCCAATGACCACCTTCTCTGGATTGAGAATATTAATCAAATTGGCAACGCCAATCCCTAAATAGCGGCCTGTGTCTTCCATGATACGCAAGGACAATTCGTCACCACGTTTAGCCTCTTCGTAAACCATCTTCGCCGTAATGTGCTCCAGATCCTCGCCAGCTCGATGGGTTAAACTCGTCAGCACCCCTCGTTTAATCTCTTTAATCGCTCTTTGGGCAATAGCAGGACCGGCTGCCATGACTTCCAGGCAGCCATAATTGCCGCAATTACAGCGCGGCCCGTCATCCACAACGGTGGTATGCCCAATCTCTCCAGCGCTTTCACTGACACCGTGGTACACCTCATGATTAAAAACGATCCCTGCGCCGATCCCATAGCCCACGTTGAGCATCACAAAATTGCCCACATCCTGACCATGACCAAACCAGCTTTCCCCCAGGGCCATGGCCCGCACATCATTGTCCACGTAGGTGGGAATTTCCAATTTCTCTTCAATCAATGCTTTGACAGGAACATCATGGAGATTAAAGTTGGGCGCAAAAACCGCTATGCCCTCCCGGCTGTTGACCAAACCGTGCATGCCGACACCAATGCCGATCAGCTTTTCCTTGTCTACTTTAAACTGATTAACTACTTGTTCAATTGAGCGGATGATGAGGTCGATAATGCCGGGATAGTCCTCAGGTTTAAGCGGGATATAGACCTCTTGTAATATTTTTGCTTCCAAATCAGTGACAACGGTATGCACTTTGGATATGCCCACATCCACCCCGATGACGTAATAAGCCCTGGGGTTAATCTTCAGCTCAATCGCTTTTCTCCCACCCGATGAACTCATCCGGTCTCCTTCTACCACAATGCCGGTCTTAAGCAAATCACGGACCAGATTCGTCACCGTGGGAGGAGTCAGTTTGGTCATCTTGGCGATTTCTGCCCTTGAAATGGGCCCATGCTGACGGATGATATCTAAAATTAAGGTGCGATTAATTTTTTTCATCAGTTGAAAACTGCCGGTTACGATTTTATCCATCACCAACACCCAGTCCTTTTAAATTAATTTAATAAACAAATTATAACAGATGATTTTACATCTGGTCTATTATCCCCTGGCCAAATGGGACATGTCAGTAAACTGGGTGCCTCTCGAAAAAAAGACTGCAGCATTACTGTGCATAACCTTGTGGATGGGCTTGGTGCCATTTCCAAGCTGTTTCAATAATCACATCTAAATCTTGATACTTGGGATTCCATCCCAATTCTCTTTGGATACGTTCAGACGAAGCCACCAAAACCGCTGGATCTCCAGCCCTTCTGGGAGCCGCTTCAGCTGGGATGGGATGGCCCGTCACCCGCCGTGCAGCTTCAATCACTTCCTTCACCGAGAAGCCTGTGCCGTTGCCCAAATTATAAGCGGTACTGGAACCTCCCTGCCGCAAATATTCCAGGGCCAGCCAGTGGGCGTTGGCCAAGTCCATCACATGAATGTAGTCCCGTATGCAGGTGCCGTCAGGGGTATTGTAGTCATCGCCAAAAATCTTGATCACTTCTCTCTGACCCAAGGCCACCTGTAAAATAATCGGAATCAGATGGGTTTCAGGATGATGATCTTCCCCTATTTTGCCCTCAGGGTGGGCACCTGCCGCATTAAAATAGCGCAGGCTGACCGATTTTAATCCATAAGCCTGATCACACCAGTGCAGCATCCGTTCGATGGCCAGTTTTGTCTCCCCATAAGGATTGGCTGGTACCGTCGGATCATCTTCCCTGATCGGAATATGCTGTGGCTCTCCATAAACAGCAGCCGTGGAAGAAAAAACAATCTTCTTCACGCCATGTTCAAGCATGCCTTTGACCAGGACATGAGTTCCGATCACATTGTTTTCATAATATTCCAGGGGTTTCTCTACACTCTCACCCACAAGGGAGTTGGCTGCAAAGTGAATCACCGCCTCAATTTCATGGTTTGTAAAAATCTGATGCAACAGGCTTTGGTCACGAAGATCCCCCTCGTAAAAAACACTGTCAGCAACAGCAGCCCGGTGTCCCTGGCGCAGATTATCCAGTACCACCACTTCTTCCCCGTGTGCCAAAAATTCCGCTACGGTATGACTGCCGATATACCCGGCTCCTCCCGTTATGAGAACGGCCATAGGTCATCCCCCTCTTTGATTTCTCTTGCTCCTTCTCCAATTGAGCAAATATAAAAGCTTGGTTCATAGCCGATGAGTTGCTGATATTTGGTTTTCACCTCGTGCTGAAAATCTTCCACTTGTTCCTCTGCAACCAAACTGACGGTACAACCTCCAAATCCTGCCCCTGTCATGCGTGTGCCAATACATGCCGGATGCTGGCGGGCGATGTCGTACAGTGTGTCCAGTTCCCTGCCAGTTACTTCATACAAATCCCGCAGCGATTCATGGGAGGCATACATCAGTTGCCCAAAAGCTTCGATTTGATTGTTTCTCAACAACTGTGCTGCTTCAAGAACCCGGTGGTTTTCTGAGACAACATGCTCTATGCGCTGCTTGACTTTCCCGCAGGGGATATACTTTTTGACTTGTTGCCATTGTTCAGGACTCAGTTCCCCCAGAGAGTTAAACTGTGGCAGATAGCGCTTGAGCATAGCCAAGCCTTGTTCACATTCGGCCCGGCGTTCATTGTATTTGGAATCAGCCAAACTGCGCCGCTTATTGGTGTTGGTGATCACCAGCTTATAGCCCTCAATTTTAACCGGTACGTGTTCATACTCCAGCGTTTGGCAATTTAACAGAATGGCATGGTCTTTCTTCCCCATCGCAACGGCAAACTGATCCATGATGCCGCAGTTAACGCCGACAAATTGATTTTCTGCCTGTTGACACAGCATGGCTAATTTGACGGGATCGGCACTCTTTCCATTTAGCCAGGCTACGGCCAGAGCCGTCACCAATTCAATGGCCGCTGAGGAAGATAATCCGGCGCCATTCGGAATGTTACCGTAAAACAAAATGTCCAGGCCGCACAAGGGTTCCATCTCCTGTTGCAACAGATGGATGACACCCTTAGGATAATTGGCCCACTCATGTGCCGGGTCATAGACAAGATGATCTAACTGAACTTCCACTTGTGTATCAAAGTTAAGAGAAGCAAGTCGTAGTGTAAGGTCACTTCTCTTACGAGCAATGGCCCACACCCCATAGGATAAGGCAGCCGGAAATACATACCCTCCATTATAATCTGTATGTTCGCCAATCAGATTGACCCGTCCTGGCGCAAAAAAAACGCGTGTATCCTCACCCGTCCCTCCAAACTGGTCCACAAACAACTGGATTAATTGTTGATGTGTCACTTCCTGTTCTGGGATCATTCTATTTTCCACAATCATCCTCTTCCTTCTTTCTGTTTAAATCTGGCATATGCTTCTCTCAAATGTCCTGCTGTCTCCTCCACAGCCATGGGATTACACGGCGCCCATGCTCCCGTTTCAGAGGATGCATTAAATTTCAATTTATCTTTAGCCCTTAACGGCGGATAAAACTCAATATGGAAGTGATAATAATCTTCATAATAGCCTCCATCCGTCGGCCGCTGGTGCAAGCACATCATATAGGGAAACAGACGGTCGAACAGCGTATCCATGGCACCCGTTGTATCTCTCAGGATCTGGGCCAGGCTCCTTTTTTCCTCTGAACTGAAGTCAGTCAAGGCCGTTTGATGACTTTTGCTGACAATAAACACGCCGTAAGGATAATCGGTAAAGAAGGGCAGATAGCACACAAAATGCTCATTTTCCATCACGATGCGCTGTTCAAACTGCTGCTCTTCCCGGTTCATGTCGCAAATGAGGCAGCGTCCCGTCTGTTCGTGGTGTGCTTGGCATGCCTCAAGCTCTATCCGCAGTTTTAAAGGAATATACGGATAGCCGTAAATCTGGCCGTGAGGGTGAGGCATGGTCACGCCCACTTCTTCCCCCCGGTTTTCGAAGATCAACACATAGTCAATTTTGGGGTCATTGCCTAATGCAGCAAACCGTTCCGTCCAAAGCTCAACCAGCTTGACAATGTGGTCTACGGAAAGTTCAGGCAAAGTCGTGGAATGTTCTGGTGAGTATAGGATGACCTCACATTTGCCATAAGCTTCCCTGACCTTATATAACCCTGTGCCTACATCATCCGGCTCGGGCGGGATTTGGGACAAGGCTGGAAAATCATTATCATATTTTAAGACATCATAGTGATCCGGAACTTTGCCTGAGCCTGGACAAAAAGGACAATAATCCTTGGGCAGATGCGGACGGTGCTGGCGGTGAGAGGCCACCATGGTCCAGTCTCTGAGCAGTGGGTTGTAGCGCAACTCTGCCATCACGGCACCCCTTTCAGTCTAGTTATTTAATTTAATTAATTAATTTATGATTTTATCTTACCGTAAAAATAGACAAATAGCAATCATGAATGAGGGAATAATAAATAGTTAATCCCCTGGCGGTCCTATTTAAACTCCGGCAACCAGTCACCATGGGCTTCAATAAGGTCATCACATAATGAGACAATATCATCAATGGACAGCTCTGCTGAAGTATGAGGATCAAGTAGGGCAGCCTGATAGATATATTCTTTTTTCCGGTTCATAGCTGCTTCGATGGTTAACAGCTGTGTATTAATATTGGTCCGGTTTAAAGCGGCTAATTGTTCAGGCAATTCACCCACATAACACGGTGTAACTCCACTTCGATCAGCCAAACAAGGAACCTCCACACAGGCTTTCTCAGGTAAATTACTGATTAATCCCCCACTGTTCAAAACATTGCCTCCAAACTTAAAAGGCTGGTCCGTCTCCATTGCATCCATAATATAAGAGGCATACTCAATGGAGCGCTCGTGTTCCAGTTTTTTGTTATTGACTATATCATCTCGCATTGTTTCCCAGTTTTTAATCTGCCGAATACAGCGACGGGGATATTCATCAAGGGGGATATTAAAACGCTCAATTAATTCAGGATACCGGCTTTTGATAAAATACGGCAAATACTCGGCGTTATGCTCCGAAGATTCTGTTACGTAGTATCCGAAACGAAGCATCATCTCAAAACGCACCATATCATCATGTTTTTCCTTCTGTTTCTCGGCTGCCCTGCGCTTGATTTCAGGGTACAGATCCTCCCCTTTTCGCGTGATCTCCAACAGCCAGGCCATATGATTGATACCGGCAATCTTCCACTGAAGATGATCTGTTGGCATATTAAGAGATTTTAACAGTTTCTCAGCGCACACTTGAACACTGTGACAAAGTCCCACTGTTTTAGGATGGCCATAACGGATCATGGTAGCAGTCAGGACTGCCATGGGATTGGTATAGTTGAGGAACCAGGCGTCAGGGCATACCTCTTCCATATCCCGGGCAAAGTCCAACATGACCGGAATTGTTCTTAAACTTCTAAAGATACCTCCTATCCCCAATGTATCCCCAATTGTTTGGCGTAAGCCGTACTTTTTAGGCACTTCAAAGTCTATAATCGTGCACGGGTCATATCCTCCAACTTGAATGGCGTTAATGACATACTTGGCTCCACGTAAGGCATCCTTCCGGTCAATATACGCTTTAATACTTACATTACTGTTTAAGTTGGCTTTAAGATTATTCAGCATGCTTTCTGATTCTTTTAAACGTTGATGGTCGATATCAAACAAAGTAAACTCCGATCCCTCTAGACTAGGGACTAACATGCAATCACCTAAAATTCTTTTAGCAAAAATCGTGCTTCCAGCTCCTAAGAATGTAATTTTGGGCATCATCCATCTCTCCTTTATCATATTTGTCAATATTTATCATGACCTAACCCTTCATACCAGAACTGACAATCCCCTGTACAAAATAACGTTGAAAAATAAAGAATACAATAAGTATAGGGATAATTGACATCAAGGTTAGACTCATTAAAATAGGCCAGTCAATGTAGTGTTCACCTCTGGCAATTGCCAAACCGAGTTGAACTGTGTACATGCTGCTATCAGATACTACGATGAGTGGCCAGATCAAATCGTTCCAACGCCACATAAATGTAAATATGATAAGTACCGCAATAAGAGGTTTGACATTGGGTAGCACCACTTTCCAAAAGATCTTAAATTCACCTGCACCATCGATTCTAGCCGCTTCGATTAGTTCATTTGGAATGCTTAACATATATTGTCTTGCCAAAAAAAGTCCAAAAGCTTCTGCAGCACGAGGGATAATTAACCCGGCATATGAGTTGATCCAACCCAGTTCCTTAAGTATAAAAAAGTTTGGAACCATGATGATATGAATGGGAATCATCAATGTGCTAAGCACTAATAAAAACAAAAGATTACGACCTTTAAAATGATATTTAGCAAATGCATACCCGGCTAGACAATTAATAAATACGGTCAGAATAACTGCAAAAAATGCTACGATTAAGCTGTTCCCTACGTAGCCCATAAAAGGAACAACACTTAAGGAATAAGGAAAATTTTGCCAAACAATCTCTTTTGGGATGATGTTGAGCTCACCGGATACGGCTTCAGCCGGACTCTTTAAAGCGGTGGAAAGCATCCAAATGAACGGTAGAAGATATAATATAGATACAAAACAGAGAATTAGAAAAATAATCGTTGTCTTAAGGTCCATCTTTTGGTGTATCAAGTATCTCATGAGGTTTGTTCCCTCCCTAGCCATAACATCATGGCGCTAAAAGACATGATGATAAAGAAGAGAATCGTTCCCACCGTTGAACCGTATCCCATCTGGCCTTCTACAAAAGCCTTTTGATAAATATATTGAACTAATACAGTAGTTGAATAGCCGGGACCTCCGTTTGTCATCGTATAAATTAAGTCAAAAACCATAAAACCATTGATGACAGAGATGACAAGAACGAAAACCGTCGTATTTTTAAGTAATGGGAGCGTAATATACAAAAATTGTTTCCAGCTGTTGGCACCATCAATTTCAGCTGCTTCATAAATAGAATCCGGAATACTCTGAAGTCCTGCCAGGTAAATAACAAGGCAATAGCCTGTCTTGACCCAAATAGTCGTCATGATAATGGCTGGCATCGCCCAAGTGGTTGACGATAACCAGTTAAGTCCCGTTAAACCAATCGCATTAAGTCCGTAATTGATCAAACCGTAATTTGGGTTGAACATCCAGGACCAGATCAATCCAGTAGCAACTAAAGAAACGACAACCGGTGCAAAGAAAACCCCTCTAAAAAATGACCGGAGGGGGATCTTGCGGTTTAGCAAGACCGCTCCGGTTAAACCTAAAATCATACTAATGGGAACTGAGCCAGCAGTGTAATAAAAGGTATTTCCAAGTGCGGTCCAGAACACAACGTCTTTAAAAACGTTTACATAATTTTCGAGTCCTACAAATGTGATATCTCCGATAATGGCCCAGTTGTGAAAACTAATGTAGAAGGTGAATATGATAGGAAAAATCATAAAAGTAAAGAATAAAATCAGATTGGGAGAGATAAAGAGATAGGGAGCTATTTTAATTCGATTTTTTTGATACCAATTAATAAGGGTGGACATGATTGATCCTCCTAGAAACTCAGATAAAGGGTATCAATGACTATCCAAAATCGTGTTAATCTTATCTGTTAAGGAGTTGGCAAATTCTTCGGGTGTTTTACCCATCACAAAGAGCTCCTCTAACTCTTCAGCCAACGCTTGGTTGATGCGAGCAAAATTAGGGTGAGTCACCGTTTTGGCAAGCTCTTCCGGGACTGTTAAGGCCTGCTCAATAAAGAGCTCCATAAGTTCCGGGTTTTCCATGTTATAATGAATAGGTTCTTCAATATCTAATCTAGCTGGGATGAACAACCCATCCTCAACAAACGCTTTCATGTTCTCTTTGTCACCCATAAAAGCTACAAATTTTTTGGCGGCTTCAATATTTTTAGCATTGGAAGGGATGGCCAGTGCATTCCCACCCAGATCTGATGCAGCCTCTTCTCTCATGGTCATATATGTGACACCCCACTCATATTGATCCATCTCTTCTTCATATCTTGGTATCATCCAATTTCCTGTTACAAGCATTCCGGCTGTACCCGTAGTAAATAGCAGGTTAAAATCGTCACTTCCACGCATACTGTTTCCTGGAGACATATAATTGGTATACATATCCTGTAGGAAGGTAATGGCTTCAATTGCTTCAGGTGTTTGAAGATTGGCCTCACTCAGATCATCGGTCAGTAAAGATGCCCCATTATGATATAAAAACGGAAGGGCACGGTAAGCACTTGATTCCACCCAGTTATAGGCAATCCCATACTCAGCTAAACCAGCATCTTGTATTTGACTAGCCACATCCAGAAACTCCTCCCAAGACCATGCTTCGTTTAAAGTGTCCGGGGGAGTAATACCTAATTCATCAAGGTATGTTTTGTTATAGAAGATTGCCAAGGTATCCGTATGATGAGGTAAACCATATATGCGGTCCTCCAATGTTACTGCTGACAAAAGACTAGGGTTAAAATTCTCTAATTCATCTTCCATGATATCTGTGATATCCAACAGAGCGTTTTGGCTGGCATACTCTCCGATTCGTTGGTACTGTACCCGGAACACATCAGGAGCATCGTTCCCAGCTATACGAGTTCGCATTCGGGTATGGTATTCAGTACCGGAGGGAACCTGCTGGGCATTGACTTTAATATCGGGATGTTCAGCTTCAAAAGCCTCAATCAACTTGTTAAACCCCTCTTCTTCTCCTCCTGCTGAGGCCCAGTACACAAATTCGATGGTCGTCTGTTTACTTTCTTCCATGCCATTTGAGCCATCACCAGATGAATAACCGCTCTCTTTTTGGGCTGCACATCCCATAACAAGTGAACCTAGTAAAAGGACAATAAAAAGAGTGGTTAAAAAATGGCGATTACTTTTCATCATTCTCTATCCTCCTTTGGTTCATGTAATAAACTCAGAAGTTAAGCATGGTGTCCCATACATCCCCTCCTTTTCACTTTCGACTTTTTTAACTTAATTTACTAAATTTTTAAAATGATGTTATACATCCTAATATACTTCCTGTCAAAACGGGAGATCATTCACTTAAATCATCCCTAAAAATAATTTGTTGCCAAACTTCTTACTGCATAGTTATGAAGGTAGTGGATCCATTATTCCTCATAATTAATAAATTAAATTAAAAATATTTCTTCCAATTATACACTTTACGAATTTGGTATGATTACAATTGAAGAGAAAGTACTTTAAGCACATAAATATGTGGTTACTACCGATCACATTGTCATCGAGTAAAGTGAGGGACAGAAGATGACCATCCAAAACAAGCTCATTGCCTTTTTCTTTGTGCTCATCATCCTTATGAGTGCCGTCAGTTTCTTTATTTATCAAAGCGGGCAACAATCGATTAGCCAATATGATGAGATATTACAACGCTTTTTGCTGTTAAATGAAATTGCTCAGACCAATCATGAACTGCAAACGCTTTTTACCCGCTATGTGCTTGTACCTTCTGATGAGCAGCTGGCCCAATTTGAATACCATAGGCAACACTTGCTTGACTATCAACAGCAGTTTGAAGAGATGGTTGCCACTGACAGCACACGCTCTATGAGCAAAAACTACTATCACATGTTGTCTTACCTGCTTAACCGCATGGAACTGGCTTTTGAAACCTACGGGCAGCCAAACACACGTGAGCATTTCCAATACCGGGAAGATGTGTACAAAGTGTCCTCCTGGATTAACGAGACCACTTTAAGATTTATTAATCACGAATTGACCGATTACCACACTTTTCATCGTGAACTGCTGGTTCAGTCCCAATCCTACTTAACCATGGGTATCGTCACGGCTATTATCCTGTTTAAGGTCTCTCTGTTATTTACCTACCTGTTCTGCAAAAAAATTACTGATCCCATCCGGTTATTAGCAGGTCAGGCCAAAGCATTGTCCAGCGGAAACTTTTCAATTAAAGACCTTCGTGTCACCACAAACGATGAAATTGGCCTGTTGACCCGCACCTTTAATCAAATGAAAAGAGATATTCACCGTTTAATCAAACAAATTAAGCAAAAAGCCGCTGTAGAAGCTAAACTGCACGAACAGACCATTAAAAATATAAAAATGAACCAACTCTTAAAAGAAATGGAACTGCGCACCTTACAAAACCAAATGAATCCTCACTTTTTATTCAATACCTTAAACATGGTATCGAAGCTGGCCTATATAGAAGGTGCTGAAAAAACAAGTGACTTAATTGTTTCCATTTCCAATCTGTTGCGCTATAATCTGCGCTCACTAGACAAACCGGTGACGCTGGCTGATGAACTTAAACATGTACGTGATTATTTTGACATACAAAAAAACCGTTTTGGGGAAAGAGTGTCGATTAAAGTGGATATTGATGCTTCATGCTTAACTCAGCCCGTTCCCTTATTGACACTGCAACCTTTAATCGAAAACGCCTTCATCCATGGTATTGATTCGCTGGAATCCGGAGGCGAAATAGGCATCACAGTGGAGGAAACCACCACTCATGTTCATGTTGAAGTTTACGATAACGGTGCAGGCATGGACCAAGATGTTTTACAGCTGCTGTGGAGGCAACAAGCTGAGTTTCACTTAGACGACCAGCACGGTCACACCACAGGAATTGGCTTAACCAACGTGATCAAGCGCCTTTCCTTGTTCTATGACCAAGAAGATGTTGTTGACATCAGGTCGAAGCCGGGTGAGGGGACCCGCATAATACTCAAACTACCCAAGCAAACAAAGGGCATACAAGGAGGTGGCAGCTCATGTATAAGGTCTTACTTGTTGAGGATGAAGCTTTAGAGCGACAAGCCTTACGGAGCATGTTAGAAAGCATGTTCGATGACCTTGACGTGGTTGGAGAAGCTGAAAATGGCAGGAAAGCAATCGAACTGGCCGAAGCACTTCATCCTGACATCATTACCATTGACATAAAAATGCCCGGCATGGATGGCCTTCAAACCATTGAAGAAATTAAAAACATCCATCCCAATGCCCGTTTTATCGTCTTATCAGCCTATGATGCTTTTGATTATGCCCAAAAAGCAATTGAGCTCAACGTCACACACTATGTGTTGAAACCCTATAAACGTGCAGAACTGAAAGAAAAGGTCCACCGGGCATGTCAGCAAATTGACCGGGACAGGGCCGAACGTCTGGAAAAATTAAAACTGAAAGACCAACTTGGCCATATGAGCACACTGGCAGAGATTGAGTGGGTATCCACCCTCATTTATGACCAAATCCACGACCTGTCATTTGAAACACTAACTGACCTGTTAGGGATTCATTTTACTTATGGGGCGGGTGTGATTGTCTATGTGCAACCTAAATCCAATGCAGCCAGTCAACCCAAAGGGGACGCCCCTTGTAGACAGGCAGTGTACCAGACTGTCAAAAACCAACTCAAAAAGCAGATGCAATGCCTAGTTGGCCCTATGACTGGCGATCATATACCCGTGTTTATTTTTATGGATGGGAATGGGATGTCTGTCAGCTTAAGGAGCCATATTGTTGTCAGCCTGCGTAACGTCTTCCAGCAATTGTCTGCCAAGAATATCCTTACTGATTGCCATTTGATTGCCGGTGTGGGCCGCCCTTCTCGCACTTTGGCAAGCCTTAAGCAGTCTTACCATGAAGCGATGCTGGCCGTCAGGGGCCGGTCCGTGAAAGGAAACATCCGCTTTTATGATGATCTGCTCCTGAATGAAAAGGATCTCCATATCCCCTTTGAAAAAGAAAAGCGGTTACTGCAAGCGGTGCAACACGGCCAAACGGAATCCGCAGTTCAGATCTTGAACGAGATTATGGATGAAGTGAGCGTTGGCTTTCAAAACCAGTTGGTTGAGGTCAGCCGCTATCTGTCGGAGCTGTTTATTATCCTAACCCGTATCAGCGAAGAAGCAAGAATGCTGACGCAGGAGTTAACTTCTTTTCTCCACGCCGCTTCTGTCGAACAATTAAGAGAAACGGCCTTGTACCGTTTACAACTCATATTGGCTCAGATCAACAAAGAGGGACACCACCATAGTGAAGATATCCTTAACAGAGCAAAATCCTATTTACATGACCATTACAATGAAGATATTTCATTAGACATGGTGGCCCGTCATGTTGGCCTAAGTCCCTATTATTTCAGTAAATTGTTTAAAGAGCAGATGAGCATGAATTTTATCGATTACCTCACCCAGCTTAGAATTGACAAAGCTAAAGAACTGATGTTGACCTCCAATTTGAGTGTCAAAGAAATTTGCTTTGAAGTCGGCTACCGTGATCCAAACTATTTCAGCCGGGTCTTTAAGAAAAGCGAAGGGATCACACCTTCACAATTTCGTCGCCGGGTGTACCGAAAAAAGTAAGACAATAAACGGTTGCAGTTTGTTGTACGTTAAACCATAACAATTTTATGCTGTTCTATAACAATATTTTGCTATGTCATCACCAATTCGAAAACGGCATCCACCCTAACTCAATAAACTCCAGCAAAAAACAAAAAACAACAGCTTTTTCCCCACTGACTAGACAGGTATTCATGTTTTAATAGAGAATGGAAGCGATTACAAATCGAAAAAGAGCAGCGGTATGATGTCAAGAGACTAATTTGAACAAAATCGCTGCTTTAACGGAGGTGTAGCGAAAAAAGGCAATAGGAAACTAAGCCCACCCTACCTAGATTTTCATATATTTCCTATTAAACTAGAAACTGGTGGGATTGGTGATGAGAGAAAGTGAATCTAAGCTCTTTGTCGGGTCACCCCTTCCGGTTCGTAAAGTCGATTGGTCTTCAGCAGATAAAAGACCAACCGCACCAGTTTACGGGCTGTAAGCGCAAGGGCACGTTTCTCGGCAAATTCTTTCGGCTCCGCTTTCTTTTTCGCATAGTACTCAGCAAAAACAGGGTCGTGCACCCGGACACTGTTTGCCGCTTCGATCAGGTAGTACTTGAGATAGCGGTTGCCGGAACGAATGAGCCGGGTTCGGTTTGCTGTAAATTTCCCAGACTGGTGTTCCGTCCAGGCCAGGCCGCCATACTTCGCCAATTCTTTATGGCTTTTAAACTGGTTGATGTCCACTTCAGCCAGAATGCCGGAAGGGATGGGGGAGATGACCGGCACGAAGCTTGGCGGCAATGAACCAGGCATCCACCCGATCGTTTTTGGGGGCGTCCAAGTAATGTGCCTTCTTGAATTCCTTGATGAGACTGGGATTAAAGACATAGACGTTCTTGTTTTGGACACCGAAATTCAAGTGACGATGGATGTACATGGCCGCGTGAGTCGAATAGCATCCCGTGTGTTCCAAGCCAAACAGAATCTGCTCAAAGCCATGCTTTTGCACAAGTTTAGAGATACGCTCTTGTAATTCCAGGATACCGGGGCGATTGTTGGTGATGCTAAACCGGCTGAGGGGCCGTTTCTCCTCGTCCCGGGTCAGACAGCAAACCACGTTGCTTTCGCTGCCTACATCGATTCCGACAAACAAGGGGGAAGTCATATCGATCACCTCCTTCTCATGAAAATCACAGTGCCTACGATCCTGGGATGTCCCTGGGAAACCCATGAACGACAGCCTTGCGAGCTATTGGAATACACCAGGGATCATCGGTGCACGTGCCTCCCTCTGCTTCGAGGAGGGATGATCGGCTGGGAAACAGTCAGCGTGTAGGTCTATATCATGGGGCCAGGGGAACACTCTTTTTTCGGAAGACACCCTATAAAGGGGCAACAGGGGGAAATCGGAACATTCCCTTGGTAGACACCTAAGGCTATTTTCCCAAAGACAGCCCAAGATCGTAAACACCGAAATGAACTGGATAATGACTAGCGCGCTTACGCTTGCTTGCTTCTCATTCGCGTTCGCTTGCTTCGCAAGCAAACGCTCATTACGAAGCTATGTCCTCCATCACCAAAACGAATCTTTATTCAATTTTCAAGGAACAGTTTTAGGTTTGAAAGACCTTCAAATGAAGGCTTAAACATAATATACAAGGGGGAAATCAGGTGAAATTCAAACATTTAGCCATTTTATCCGCTTTGTTATTGTTAATGGGCATTTTCATGGCTGCTTGTGGATCAGAGACAGAAACCGACGCTGGTGAAGCAGACACTGAAAATGAAGCTGAAGCACCTGCCAGTGAAGCACCTGCTGAAGGTAAAAAGCCACTTGAAATTTTCAGCTGGTGGACAGGTGCCGGTGAAGAAGCAGGCTTGTTAGCCCTGATTGAGTTATTCGAAGAAAAACATCCCGATGTTGAAGTGATCAATGCTGCTGTAGCTGGAGGGGCTGGCACTAATGCCCAGGCCGTTTTGGCCAGCCGCATGCAAGGTGACGATCCGCCGGGTACTTTCCAGATTCATGGCGGTGCAGCTTTAAACACTGGCTGGGCTGCAGCTGGTAAAATGGAGCCGCTGAATGACTTGTACGAGGAACAAGGCTGGTACGACAAGTTCCCTGAAGATTTGATCGAACTGGTCACCAGTGACGGCGATATCTACTCCGTCCCTGTCAACATTCACCGCAGCAACGTCCTGTGGTATAACGTCGCCATCTTTGAAGAGCACGGCTTGACACCGCCGACCACCTTCGATGAATTTTTTGCAGTGGCTGAGGCTTTACAAGAAGCTGGCGTCACACCACTGGCACTGGGCGACCGTGAACCCTGGACGGCCTCCCATCTTCTGGAGTCAGTGATGCTGGGCAAGCTGGGTGCCGAAAAGTATAACCAGCTGTGGACCGGTGAATTGAAGTTTGACAGCCTTGAATTCACAGATGTGATGGAAACGTTCAGTCAAATGCTGGACTACGTTAATGATGATCATGCTGCCCGCAACTGGCAAGATGCTTCCCAAATGGTAGCTAATGGAGATGCTGCCATGAACGTGATGGGCGACTGGGCAGCCGGTTACTTCGCCACAGACCTTAACCTTGAACCGAACAAAGACTTTGGCTGGGTGGCGCCACCCGGAACAGAAGGCATGTTCATGGTGGTCACCGATACCTTTGGGTTGCCTAAAGGTGTGGAAGATCCTGAAGTTGTCAAAGACTTCTTAAGAGTACTTGGCTCTGTTGAAGGTCAGGATGTCTTCAATCCGCTCAAAGGGTCCATTCCGGCTCGTGTGGACGCCGATGTATCTAAATATAACGAATACGGACAACAAACGATTGAAGAATTCAAAAAAAGCACTTTAACGCCAAGCTTGGCCCATAACTCTGCTGCACCAGCCGGCTTTGTGCAACAGTTCAACCAGGCTGTGAACATCTTTGTTTCTTCTCGCAATGTGGACCAGTTTATCCAAACTGTCCAAGCGGCCCAAGATGAGCATATCAACCAGTAAGTTGATGTTTGGTAGGTGGTAGTGAACCTACCACCTTTTTCTTTCATTCTGTTTTGATTGCAGCTGGATAACTAGCTACTGCTGGACAGACATCGCCATTATAGTATGCATCTTGTTTGACATAAGGGGGGAGATACAGTGAATGGCACTAACGTAACTGTCAACAATCAAAGTGAAATGGTATCCGCTATCAACAGACCCAAGCCAAACCGGGACAAAATCATGGCTATTCTGTTCATCATGCCCTCTATTGCAGCCGTTGGCATCTTTGTATACGGCTTTATCAGCTGGACCGGTTACGTATCCCTAACCAACTGGAATACCCTGGTCAAAGATTTATCATTTGCCGGTTTGAAAAATTACATCTTCCTATTTAATGATTACCGCTTTCAGTCAGATTTAAGAAATACCCTCTTTTTTACCCTGTTCTTTATCTTTGGCACTTTAGGGTTGGGTTTTCTCCTGGCCGTATTGATTGACCAAAACATCCGGCAAGAGTCCTTATTCCGCAATATTTTTATGTTTCCTATGGCCTTGTCCTTTGTCGTGACAGGGGTGGTATGGCAGTGGCTGCTTAATCCCAGCACAGGTGTTAACCTCATTTTAGCCAAGTTGGGTATGGAAAACTTACCCAGGTGGTACACTGATACTTCCATTGCCTTTAGCTTCCCCCTTGGGAATATCGAATTTGGTATTCCGGTCGCCATAATTGCCGTGGTGATCGCTGCCGTGTGGCAGATGACCGGTTTCTCCTTAGCTATGTACTTGGCTGGTCTTCGGGCCATTCCAGATGAATTGAAAGAGGCAGCTCGTGTGGACGGTGCAACTGAGTTCCAAATCTACCGTAAAATTATTTTCCCCATGCTGCTGCCCATTACAATTAGCATTACCATCATCATGGCGCACATCTCCCTGAAAATCTTTGACCTCATCTATGCCATGACCGGACCGGGAGCGAATTTCGTCACTGATGTCCCAGGGGTGTACATGTTTGAAACCACCTTTCGCGGCAACTTTTATGCCAACGGGGCAGCCATCGCAATGATTATGCTCATCTTCGTTGCTATATTTATCGTTCCGTACCTCATAGCTAACAGAAAGGGGGATTAACAAATGCCAGCAATCCGCTTAAGCCGTCTATCTCTCTATCTGGTGCTGACCACCATGGCTGTCGTCTTTATCATGCCTGTCTATGTGATGGTGATTACCAGTTTAAAACCCATCGACGAAGTTTCCTTGGACCGCATGTGGCAGCTGCCCACCTCTATCTCTTTTGAATCGTATAAATATGCTTATGAACGGCTGGCTCCTAACCTGTTAAACACCATTTATCTCGTGGTTCCGGCGACGATCCTGTCAGCCCTGTTGGGTTCCTTGAATGGCTATGTCTTGTCCAAGTGGCGCTTTAAAGGTTCGGAGTGGGTGTTTACCTTTTTGTTATTTGGCATGTTCATTCCCTACCAAAGCATTTTGATCCCGCTCATTGAGTTCCTGCGCCAAATTGGTTTGTACAACTCGATCGGCGGCTTGATCCTGGTCCATGTGGTGTACGGCATTCCCATCACAACCCTGATTTTCCGTAACTTTTATGCGGCCATTCCAACCGAACTGATTGAAGCAGCCAAAATTGACGGTGCAGATTTTCTGGGTATTTACCGCCATATCATGCTGCCCCTCTCAGTTTCCGGGTTTGTGGTGGTTTGCATCTGGCAATTCACCAACATCTGGAACGAATTTCTGTTTGCCGTCAGTATCACCAGCTCCGGTTCCCAGCCGATCATGGTCGCCTTGCAAAATCTGTCCGGCAGCCAGATTGTCCATTGGAACGTGCAAATGGCGGGTGCCCTGATTGCCGCTTTGCCCACTTTGCTGGTCTATATTCTGGTTGGTAAATATTTTGTCCGGGGCTTATTGGCCGGGTCGGTTAAAGGCTAGGAAGGACAGGGTATAGCCTAACAATATTTAATGCACTAAAAAATCGCCCCGACCTCAATCATGAGAACGGGGCGATTATATTGTGCAACTAGCCCTGAACCTCATCCATATAACCCTGTACCTTTTGATATATCAGTTTATTGTGGAAATATATTACAACCGTAACGACACCGAAGACAATAAGATAGGGATAGAAGACTACAATTAAAACCGCAATACCATTAACCAAAAGCAGCACAAGCGTTAGAGCCACCTGCCGAGCTGCCAAGACGAAGGACAATAAGATCCGCTTCCAAAATGAAACATCAAGCATCACCGTTAATGGGATAAAGTAAATGTGCAAAACCAGTCCTATGCTGACTACCACGAGCATGAGCCCCAATGTTAATATTTCCATGACTTCACTCAGACCCATGAGCAACAGGCTGTAGTAGGCATACACTGAAACAAGCAGGATACCGAGTAACAAAGCGTAGCCATAACTTTGGATCCAATACTGTTTTACACCTTGGAAAAAGGAACGGCTCACTCCAATCCTTCTGCCCGTCACCCATTGGTATAACACATGGAATAAAGCAAAGGTTGCCGGTGGAAGTGTTATTATTGGCAAACAAAGGAGCAACCACAACAGATTGAGAAACCAAAAATCAGTAACTGTATCCAATTTGTCTTTAAAAGACGATTCAAAAAATCCTTGCATTGTGTTCATCCTTGAAATAAAAACTTTGAATCCTTAACATGAGGTTCATTCAGAACTTTTGATCAAAGCGCTGTACAGCAGCTACCACTTCAAATTGCTCCTGATTAGCTGTAAGTACTTTATCTCCTTGTCTTAACTCCAGCACAATGTCATATGTGCCTGGTTCCAAGGTTTCAGGTACTTTCCAGAAAGGTTGGGCTCCTAGTCCTAATTTTATTATAGGACAGACAGATTGTGCTGCAATATTCCAAGTATGATCGCTAACATAATTAAAGTACACTTGGCCTTGTTTGTCAGTAATCATGACTTTTAATGAGACATCCTCAAATGAATAAGGGTAATCATTAACCACTACAATTTGTTTAAACAAAGGATACCCGGGATTGACTTTCTTACGTAACATCTCAATAGAGACTAAAAGCGGTGCATAGGCTTGTTTTAATGCGTAGTATCCTTTTTTAGGCTGGCGGTGATAATCAACCACGGACCAGGTGATACTTGGCCAGCAATCGACAAACATAAATTGAAATAAGCTGGTCACTTTTCCTTTATTCCGCCGGTAATTTTCAATGGCAAACTTCAGAAGGTCCGCTTGGTATTGCTGGCTGTTGGCGATAAATTCTTCCAAGGAGTCTCCCATGTTAATCCCCGCAACATTAAATGTCTCATCATATTGAAAATCGTGATAAGCCCATACTTCCCATTTGGGCGGCCACAGCTCCTCCGGCTTCATCATATCCCGCATCATCTTCAGGTTGGGCAAAGCCTGAGCTCCAAATTCAGTGACAAATGGTGCTCCTGGCAATCCTGTATACTCTTGATAGGAACCATGATACCATCCAGGATACACATGCTCGGTAAAATCAGAAGCTTCTTTAACAATACGCTTGGCATCTTCCTCTTTGACCGCCCAATAAAGAAGGGGATCAAGATAATCCCTGTTGGTACTGGGCTCGTTATGACAACACCAAATCATAATTGAGGGATGATTGTAAAATTGATTAACCATCTCCTTAATTTGTTTAACGGCATTTGCGGTAAAGCGATCGCTCTCTTCATACGACCATTGTAAGGCAAAATCCTGCCACACAAATATTCCTTCCCGATCGCAAGCTTCAAAAAACTCCTTTCGCGTAACATGGGCGTGAACACGAACCCCATTAATGTTTGCTTCCTTCATCAGGTTAATGTCCTGTGCAATCTGTTCACATGTGAATTCACTCAACCATTGGGTAGGAATATAATTGGTCCCCCTGATAAACACTTGGCGGCCGTTTAAATAGATGCGTCCCTGTTCATCCTGGAACACTTCTCTGATACCAAACACTTCTTGTATTTGGTACTGTGTTTCTATCCCTTCTATTTCTAATGTCACTGTTAGCTGGTACAAGGCCTGTTCTCCTTGATCCCATATCCACCACAACCGGGGCTCAGCAATGGTTACAACTGTATACATTTTTTGAGTGCCTCTATCGAGCATGACTTCTTGGGAGCATTCATAATAGACGTTATCAGCAAAGTTATGAGGCTGGATGTGATAGTGAAGAACCGCCTGACACCGCTCAGACACATTCACCTGTGTCTCAATCGTAAGCACTGCTTCGTTTTGGCGTAAATGAGGCGTAATTTTACATCTGTCAATTTTAGCTTGAGGTGTTGAATAGAGCCACACATCATGCCAAATGCCGCCCGTATTTTGATCTTGCCCCCGTTCCTCATCCCAGGAACCGGGACGCGCATCGTGATGATTTAAAACGCCTTTAATCAATTGCTTTTTATTAGGCCATACCGTCCCCGGTGTTTCTAAAGGAGACGTTACCCTGCATACAAACTCATTAACTCCTTGTTTTAATAAGGACGTCACTTCAAATTCATGCGTTTGAAAATAGCCCTCATGTTCCCCCACTTTATGGCCGTTAACATAAACTTCATTAAAATAGTCAACCCCTTTAAATTGAAGCCAATAGCGGTCAGCAGGTTGAAGTGTCTCAAGGGTAACCAAACGCTTCAACCACACGGAGCCATGATAGTTATGGAGCCCTTGTTTTTCCCAGTTGGAAGGGACCTTCATGGTCCCTTGCCAGTCCTGCTCTGTTAGTTCTTCAAAACGGCAACTCTTCAAGGAAAAAGCCCATTCGCCATTAAGAGAAAGCTTCACGATCAGCCATCCTCTCTATCCTTGGTTAAGATTAAGGTCAAGGGATCCGTAATCCCTTCGATTTTTAATTTGCCATGGATGGGCTGCTCCTCCAGATTTGACCTCCATTTTCCTTCCATCGTAAGCGCTATTGACCCTTGCCGGCCAATGGGGATAACTCGGAGCTCTATCTTTCCTGTTTCTTGATAAAGATCAGTCAGCTCGACGGTGGCATAGCGTATCGTGATATCATCATTTAGGCGGTAATAACGGACAAAAACCGCACCGGACCTGGGGGGCAAGGTAATGGTTTCACCGTCAAACAACGGGGAACCGTGTTCATAGATGACAGCTGTTTTCTCTACCTCATCATAATTATTAATAAAGATAAAAGAATCACTCCCATTGGTCCGTTCCACAAGGGAAAGGTCCGGATCACTTGCTGTAAGATGGGGTCTGACACCCACAACCTCTGCCAGTGCTTTAATCACCTCAAGCTGATAATGGTAATCATGCCCCATCCCTATACCGAGTACCAAAATTTGACCTTTCCCCACTCGCTTTGTATAGGCAGCAACTTCTGGTTTTGCCCCTTCTGTAAAGGCCGCTATCACTTCGCCGTCATATTGGGAAAACTTGAGCCGCTGCTTCACATTAACCGAGTCAATGCCTAACACGTCTACCCGGCTAATGCCAGGCACAACCTCCCATTCTCCTAACTGGAGTTGATCAGCAAGGACCGTACATGGCTTGCCATACAAATCATGTGTCGGAATCTCTGGATACAAGACCAGCCTTCCCCCAGCCTGCACATAGTTTGCTAGCTTACGCTGAATATCTTCGTTCATATACGCACTGGAGAATACCCATAGAGTGGGCACTTTCTCCACATCTAACTCTTTTAGCAAGTCAACCGCTTCATAGTGAATGTTGGCTGCGGCCAATAAACGCTGAATACCATCAAAGGCAAAGGTTTCCCGCTTCGCAGCCAGCTCATTCACCATATCCCGGTCCCGCTCATCTGTCACCTCAGTCATATAATCATCAGGATTAAAGGCGATATAAGTGTGTATGTGTTTGGAAGCACTTAACAAACGTTGTCCGATCGTTCGAAACAGATGTCCCAAATGTTTGGCTTTAGCATAATTGGGCCTTTCCTGCCCTTTGGAATCAATGGGAGCCTGCCATTCATGGCGTCTGCCAAACAAGCCAATCTGTTCATAGTTTTCACCGGCAACAAACATATAATAGTTTAAAGCGTTCATACCATGGGCTACACAGGTACGGGTATTTAAATCCAGATCTTGTGGGTAAAGCCGCGGCCGGTCTGCTAACCGTCCTGATTGAAACTCAGCTGAAAATAAGGGCTGTTCGGGATGAGATATGGATTTAGTCAACGAACAACTCAGGATTAAGTCATGATAAGTGTCATAACCGATATGTCCAGGGTAAAAGTCACCTGCCACAACAACATCATCTAGTTCAGCCGTTTTATATAACTGGGACAAACCAATGGGGTAATCTACACCACGGCTGTAGATAGAAAAATCTTTAAACCCATGTACATTCACAATGAACGGGACCGTTATTCCTGTTTGCTTGGCAAATGATCTTAAATGATTGACATAATCTTTAATATAGTCCCGCCAAAACCGGCGCCATTCAAAATGAAAAGAAGGATAATGGGCGGGTAATCCAGCTTTAAATATATTGACAAAATCAGTAAATGACGATTCAGATAAACCATACTTCGTGTTAAAGGCACTTATGGTTTGATATTGCCCCTCAAGATAAACTGCAAACTTTTGCAAAGTATCTTCATTGTAGTCCGATGTGTTGGTTACCCAATGCAGCATGCCGATCTCATTGCAAAGTTGATACATGATGACGCTTCCGTTTTCATTAATCTGCATGGGGGCAATAACCTTGTTAACTGCACTGTACCAGTTCTTCACTTTCTCTAAGAATAAAGGATGTTGATAGGAGACGACTCGCGTAGGATGATCAGCTCCGCTCCGTTGTTTGGCAATGACCTGCGGATAGTTTTCCAAAAGCCAACCAGGGATGCCTTCATTCTTTACCTCTGCCATGACATAGGGGCCAGGGCGGACAATACAGTACAGCCCTTTATCTTTAACCAGTTTAAGAAACGATTTTAGATCACGTTCACCTCTCGTCTCTCCGGTAAAATCGAAGGCGCCTTCCTCATATTCATGCCAAATCCACGGCACATAGGTACTCACCAGGTTGCAGCCTGCTTCAATAATTTTATCCAAACGCTGGCTCCACTCCGCCTGCGGAACGCGGTAATAATGAAATTCAGCACCATATAGAAACGTTTCCTGACCATTAATGATAAATTTCCCTTGTCTCCATGTGACTGTCATCGTTTTTGCCTCCATTGATTCTTAGTTTTCTAGCTGTTCAATTTTCAATAATTGGGCCTCGGCTTCTTCTCTTACCCACTCCCGTGAACCAAAAGCATCAATGGCCAATTCAAATATCGCTTTAGCTTTTTCATATTCTCCTGCTTCGATGTATAAGCGTCCGCTCTGCAACAATATCTCCGGCAGATGGCGGTTGTTGAGATTGAAATATTGTTGAAAAAGGGCAAAGCCTTCATCAGCTGATAACTTTTCATATATAATCACATCTATTTTTTCTTTGGCTTCATAATAAATTCCTGGTTTAGGAATCGCCCACCGGCTGGACCACAGCATTAACACATGTTCATACCCACCTGTAAAGACGTAGGCCTGCTCTTGTTCGTCGTAGACTTCCCCACCCTTTAAGGCCTTCCCATAATCACCCCGCTCAAAATTGGCATCCGCTTGTTCCATAAATTTTTTTGCATTTTGATAGGTTTCAAACCAAACATAGGCATAGACACCGCTAGCAAACAAAATGACAGAAATGGTAACTAAAAGCACTTTTTTCATCAAGCTCTCTCCTTACTTTAAGCCCACACCGGTAAAGGCTTCGATGAAATAACGTTGCAAGAAGAAAAACACGATCACAACTGGCACAGTCACTAAAGTAGTGGCTGCCCACAGTTGCTCGAGAAACCGCCCAGGAATCACTTCCTTGAATTGGTATAACCCCAGCTGAAGGGTATACATGGATTCATCCCTTAAATACAACAGAGCCATAAACAAATCATTCCAACTATGCATAAAGGTTAAGATGCCGACCGTAGCCAATACCGGTTTAATCATCGGCAGCACAATTTTGTAAAACACCTGAATTTCGTTGCAGCCATCCATACGCGCCGCCTCCAAATAATCATTGGGAATCTGGATTAAGAACTGCCGGATGAGAAATATGTTGTAGGCGCTAACAGCCACCGGGATGATCATCACACGGTAGGTGTTCACCCATCCCCAGTTATACAACATGGTATACGTGGGAATGAGTAATAATATGGCTGGAATCATCATTGAACCCAGGACCACTTTAAAAATGATATCCCGTCCAGGAAAATGCAGCTTGGCTAAAGCATAAGCCACCATAGCGTTTAGAATGACGTTTAAAATCGTTACACTGACAGAAATAATCAGGCTGTTTTTGAACAACACGCCCATGTTTAATGTGGTGAACACCTTCACATAACCCGAAATCGTCCAGTTTTGGGGCAGCGACAACGGATAGTGCATAATTTCGGTCCCCGGCTTAAACGAATTCATCACCATAATGAAAAAAGGATACATGACAATGACTGACCCTAAAATAAGTACACTGTATATTGCAATTTTGGACCACCTGATGTTGAACATGAGGCTACCCCCTAACTTTCTCCATGGCGGTTAATCAATTTCCACTGAATGGTGGTTAAAATGAGTATCACCACAGCAAGCAACAGTCCTAACGTTGCTGCATAACCCATCGACATGTCATCAAATCCAGTTTTATACAAATAGAGAACAGGTGTTAGTCCCGCATGATAGGGACCACCTTGTAAATCAAAAATCATGAACACTTCAGTAAACATTTGCATTCCATTAATGACGTTCATGGTCATCACAAACAAAATTTGAGGTTTAAGCAGGGGGAGGGTAATTCTAAAAAACTGAGTCCACCAGCTGGCCCCATCGACCCTTGCTGCCTCATACAGCTCCTTATTAATGGTTAATAAGCCTCCAAGAAAAATCATCATTTGTACTGCAAACCATTTCCAGCTGTTAAAAATGGCCAAGAGCGGCATAGGTAACCATTTTGAAAAGGTCCAGAACACGGGTCCATCTAAGAGTCCCACCGACATCATGATGCGCTGTACCGGCCCATTGGGACTGGCCAAAAACTCAAAAATAATCATAGCCACGGCAATGGAGGTGATGACTGGCAAAAAATAGATGGTCCTAAAGATGCCTGCACCTGCTGTAATTTCCTTTAACAACAAAGCCATCCCCAAAGAAATAACAAAGGTAAGGGCGATGAAAATAGACTGATTGTAAAGAATGTTGAACAGCGCTTTCCAAAACAGTGGATCTTGAATGCCATTGATCCAGTTCTCAATACCTACAAAGCGCGCTCTTTCGGGTTGTAAGACATTGATATCTTGAAAGCTCATTTTAAAAGCCAAAAATATGGGCACTGAAAGAAAAATGATAAAATACAAGATCCAGGGTAAAGAAAACAGATACCCGTATAAAGTTTGTGAATTCACCCTTAACCTCGAAGGTATGCTTGTTACTGGGCGCAGCTTAATTTGCAATGTTATTCCCTTCCTTCATGACGTAACAGAATAGCTTGTATCACGGCGATACAAGCTATTCCGTTCTCGTTTATACTAGTTTTGATGCAAAATTTGGCGAGCTTCTTCTGCTGCACGTTCCACGGCCTCTTCAGGTGTCAAGTTGTGGTGAATCACAGTTTCAATGTAATACTGCAAGATAATATTGCTAACATCATCCAACTCAGCTACGGGTTCATTGATAATGGCATGTTCAAGTTGCTCTACGAAAGGCTTAATATCTTCGGCCTGAAAATATTCATGGTTTTGCAGGCTTTTCAATGTGGGTAATTGTTCCAAAGCCTTAAGTGACTCCAGGTTAATGTCATCTTCCATCATAAATTTGATAAATTCGAAGGCCAGCCGTTCTTGTTCCGGATTGCTTTTGAAAATCATTAGAGAGCGACCATCAAGCGTGGACCAGTGGGTATCCCCTTTTTGGCGGACAGGGATGGGCGCCACCCCGACATCTTCACCAATCACCATCGGCCCATCTTTTGCTTCAGCCAGATTGGCTTTCCATCCGTAACCGAATTGCAGCCACATCCCTACATTCCGGCTGAAGAAATCATTGTTTTCCATTTGTTCAGGTGCGTATTCTTGTGCTTGACGCATAAATGTCAAGAAATCGGCAAACCCAGCTTCTTCTTCGTCAAACACCACATCCGTTCCTAACTCATTAAACAACCCATACTTTCCATCATTAAAGTTATAGTAGATTTGAGCTTTCATTGTCCAATACCAACCGCCCCAAGCCAGGGCTTCATTCCAGAATACATTTCCAAATACTTTGGATCCATCCTCACGGTCAGGCAAATTGTGAATCGCTTCAGCAGCGGCCAAGTATTCCTCAAACGTTGTAGGCGGATTGTCAGGATCTAGTCCCGCTTCTTCAAACAATGCTTTGTTATAAATCATCATTTGTGTGGTCGCATTCCAAGGAACATAATATTTACCGCCAAAATGCTCTTGAACATAGTGTTCACTCACTCTGTCAAACAACTCATCAGCTCCTGGCATCTCTGCCAAGTTGACAATCATCCCTTGCTGGGCAAATTTGGCTGGTTGATAGCCAAACACCCCGACCAGAATATCCGGGATATCTCCTGCAGCTAAGCGAGCTGTCAGCTGCCCGCCATCAGGCTCCTGCTCCACATTGACTTTGACATTCGGATGTCTTTCCATAAATTTTTTGGCCAAAAAGTTCCGGGTATGATCATAGTAATAACCTCCTGCCGGAACCATAATCGTAATTTCCCCTGACAATTCATTTTCCTCTTCATTGGTGGCGCTTTCATTTTCGCCAGTATCAGGTTGTGCTGGCTCTTCACTGTTTGAACAGGCAACGACAACAAGCAGAAGAGCAGACAGCAGCGCTAAAACTGACATAAGCTTTTTCATGTTTAAAAAATCCCCCTTTTTATGTTATTTTGGAAAGGACGCCTGCCCATTAGGGCTGGCCCCCTCATTCCCTTGGGTTTGCTCAGATTAGATTTTGCGGCTTGGCAACAGACCCTCGGATGACTAAATCCGTGCTCAGGTCATAGCGTCTATTAATCTCTTGATTGTCAAAAGCTTGGAACAAGAGGTGGGCGGCTAATGTACCTGCCTCATATTTAGGTTGTTTAACCGTGGTCAAAGGAGGATTAAGATACTGGGCAATTTGAATATCATCAAACCCCATGACAGAAATGTCATCAGGAATCTTAATCCCCATTTCTTCAAACGCCTGATATCCACCCAATGCCATCTCGTCGTTAGCATAAAAGACAGCCGTCGGTAAATCCCCCTGCATGATCAGCAGTTTGGTCGCGTGATAACCTCCCTCACGGGTAAAGTTACCCGTGAAGGTCCACTTGGACTGATAGGCAATATCATACTCTTCAAGGGCTTGCTGGTAACCCTTCATGCGATTAATACTATCTACTGAATTAGACGGACCGCTAATAAAAGCAATATCTCGGTGTCCCTGCTCAATGAGATATTTTGTTGCTTGATAAGCACCTTGGGTATTATTGACGAGCACGCTAATAATATGCTGATCCTCTAAAAAACGGTCCAGTACAATGATTGGAAATCCATCGCGAGAGGAGGCCATAATAACCTCATCTGAGATGTTATGGGCAAGGATAATCACGCCATCCACTCTTTTTTCCGTTAAAAATTTAATCGCTGTTGAGTCTTTGCCTCCAATAGAACTGCATGCTATTAAGTCATAGCCATTAGCCATCGTGACTTCCTGAACACCTTTGATTAATTCCGAATAATACGGACCAGAAAGATCACTTAATATCAGTGCGATTGTTTTGGTTTTGCTCTTTTTCAAGTCCATGGCTAGGCCATTTTTTTGATAGTTTAATTGCTTGGCAGCTTCCAATACTTTCATTTTTGTTTCAGGTTTCACGTTTCCTTTGCCATTTAGAGCGTAAGAAGCAGTGGAGACAGAGACTCCTGCGAGCTTTGCCACATCTTTGATGGTAGTCATTTCGATCACCTGTACGTTTATATGTATCGAAACGTTTCGATTTTACACTTATAGAATAATTGATTAAATCACATAAGTCAATATTAAATTGCACTCCAATTCAAAAAACACCTCTAAAAACGCTTGAAAAATAAAGAACTATTTACTATTATAAAAACAAACACAAGTAAGATAGCGCTTTCATTTTTTAGTTTGTAATCGAAACGTTTCAATAACTAATTAGAAGGAGGTGGTGGTGAAATCTGTCGTCTCGCCTTCTATTAAACACTCTAAATTTCCATAGGGAGGGAATACATATGAGGAAAGTTCTGATCAGCGTGCTTATCATCGTTCTTATTGCGGCACTGTTCTTACCTTACACCCAGAACGCTCAAGCTTCCGTAACTACAGAATTAAACCAAGGGCAGAAAAAGGCTCTAGAGAAGCAACTGTTTGCCATCGCCAAGCAAACATATAAATACTTTGAAACGTTCACAGACCCAGAGACTGGTCTTACTTTGGACAGAATCGACCTGGAAAACGGTACTGTTGTAGAGTATACTCACACTTCACCTACCAACATTGGCATGTATTTACTCAGTACCATTTCAGCTGCCGAACTTGGAATCATTTCAGAAGCAGAAGCAAAAGAAAAGATCAAAACAACACTCCAAACCCTAGAACAGCAAGATACCTGGAACGGATTATTTTATAACTGGTATTACACAAGTGACGGCTCTCTAAAAACAGATTGGGGGAAATTCATTTCCACTGTAGACAATGGGTGGTTAACGGCCGCTTTAATTGTAGTTGGGCAAGCCTATCCGGAGCTTCAAGAACTTACAGTCCCCTTGATCAACGCCATGGACTATTCCCATCTATATGACCAGCAAGTGGGTCAATTTCACGGTGGATATGATGTGCTTCGTCAAACGCTAACTGAGTTTCATTATGGCATGTTTTATACTGAACCAAGAGTGGCCAGTTATATAGCTATCGGTAAAGGAGATGTTCCCGTAGAACACTGGTGGCGTATGTATCGAACTCTTCCCAAAGAGTGGGACTGGCAACGCCAAATTCCTCAAGGATATTTTGAATATTATGATGGAGTAGAGGTCTTTCAAGGACATTATGAGTACAAAGGCGTTAAATTCGTCCCCAGCTGGGGAGGCAGCATGTTCGAAGCACTTATGCCAAGTCTCGTGCTTAAGGAGAACGAACTAGGCACAAAGGCACTTGGTATAAATAACAAACGCCATGTCCAGTTGCAAATTGCCTATGCTGAAGAAAAAGGATACCCTGCCTGGGGGTTTTCTCCTGCTGCAATACCAAATGGATATTCTGAGTTTGGCGTAGCCGAGCTGGGAACTTGGGGGTACGATGACAAAGCTACTGTGACGCCCCACGCCACTTTCCTGGCCTTAGACCATGCCCCAGATAAAGTTTGGGAAAATATTAAATACTTGAGATCATTGAATGCCTACGGTCCTTTTGGATTCTATGACTCAGTGAATATGGAGACCGGTGTCGTTGCAAAAACATACCTTGCCCTAGATCAGGGTATGACCATTGTTGCTATTGCTAACTACCTGTTGGATGGAGTCATACGCAACTATTTCCATCAAGACTCTATTGGTAAAATCCCTGAACACCTCTTATATCGCGAGAGATTTTCTATCCTCGACTAAACAACCCAAAAATCCCCCTATCAGCCCATTGGGGAGCCAGGGGGATTTATTTGCTTTACGATGAAAAGTATTTTACACCCAGATATTATTTACTTCTCCATAATACTTCACCAGTGCCGCAGCACCCACTAACCCCACATCGCCGCCCAGACTGGTCCGCTCAAACTGCATCCTTTCACTAACACCTGGCAATGCTTTCTGTCTGGCGATTTTAATGGCGGTTTTAATAGAAAGTCCCCCGCTTTGCTGACACCGCCGCCAAATACGATTTTTTGAGGATTATATAAGTTAATGATGTTGGCAATGCCAACGCCCAGATAATAACGGGTTTCTTCGACAATCTCCATGGCTAGCGGATCGCCTGCTTTTGCAGCCTCAAAAACATGTCTGGCAGTGAATCCATCAATGTCCCTCAAGGGCGATGCTTGCTCCGTCTGTGTCAGTTTAGCCTTGGTCCGTTTCACAATGCCAGTACCGCTGGCAATCGCCTCCAAACAGCCTTTGTTGCCACATCCGCACACAGGCCCATTTACATCAACCACCATATGCCCCACTTCTCCGGCATTCCCGTTCTCTCCTAAAAGTAAGCGTCCATCAATCAACACACCGCTGCCAATACCTGTGCTGATTGTCATGTAGATCAGGTTGTTCGTTCCCTTGCTACTGCCGTAATAGTATTCTCCTAACACAGCAGCGTTCGCATCATTATTCAAATAGACAGGCACGTTAAATGCCTCGCTCAGGATGTCGCGTAAAGGGATATGCTCCCATCCCGGCAAATTAGGCGGGGATAAAACAACCCCCGGATACGGATTAAGAGGGCCGGGACAGCCAATGCCCAGCCCCATGATTTGATCGTGTCGTACATCGATACCTTGCCGGTCGCACACATGAAAAACAGCTTCCTTAATACGGCTAATCACCGCTTCTGGACCCTCAGCGGCAAGTGTGTCTCTTTCTTCTCTGTCAAGCATCTCTCCTGCTTCTGTAAACAAACCAGCCCGAATTAATGTGCCTCCAAGATCCACTCCTATGATGAACATCATTACTCCTCCCACTATGCTGTCTAGGAATGTCTTGCCAAATTGGTAAATTTGGCGGGCAGGTCATTGTTCTAGCTTACGTCCAATGGTCCAGAAGTGCAACCCCCGATGCCCTGAATGTCTTGTACTTCCAATACCGTGTAGCTTAACAGTCCTTCGATCACTTCTTTTATCCTTTCATCATTACAAGGGAAGAGACAGTCATTTCAATGAGAATCATCTTATGCTTTAGTACATGTTCATGTTTATTAACATACCAACCGCTGTTTTGGTTCCTCCTATATATGTCCCAATGGTACAACTTATGTGTTACACTAACTTTTAATCACAAAATCTATCATAAACGTTTTAATCTCATAAGGGTTAATTGTAAATTCCAACGCTTGGCCTTGTTTCTTTTCACCACAAGGATTTTCCATTAAATCAACTTCCTGCCATGAGAGAATAGGGAGATCACTGGTCAGGCATACTTTACCTCTCCACCCTGTATATTCGTGAAGACGCAAAATAAGTTTGTTATGGTCTTCTGCTTTTTTGACTGCATCGATCATGATGTTTGTAACCGATGATCTGAACATAGACATCATATTCTTTTCCGCTTTACCCTTAGCGAATGTTAAAGGATTATTCAGATGCCATGCGTGCTGAACAGTCTGCCCTTCATACCAGTTTCCTTCATGAGGGAACAAGGCATAGGTAAACAGGTGTTCACCTTGGTCCTGCTGAGGATCAGGATAGGTGGCCGACTTAATCAATGTCAAACGCAGTACATTATCCTTAACATCATGTCCATATTTACAATCATTCAACAAACTCACACCATACCCATTTTCTGACAAATCCACCCATTGATGGCCTACTGTCTCAAAACGGGCCATATCCCAACTGGTATTCCAATGTGTCGGCCGCTTCACATTTCCAAATTGAATATCATAGGTAGCTTCCGTGGCCCTTATATTTACCGGAAAAGCCACTTTCAATAGTTTTTCCTGTTCGTGCCAATCTACCTTTGTAGCAAAATCAATCCGCTTATGATCAGCATAAACGATCATGTCTTGACTGATGGTGGATTCCATGTATTGCCATTCAAACCGGATGACAGCAGCCAACGGGCCCACAGCTTTCAATTTTACTGTTTTCAATTCACAAACTTCTTCGACTTTCTCCTGGTAGTAAAGGTCAATATCCCATGCGTCATACCGCAGTGGTTTATCCTCAAATACCTGAAGTAAATTTCCTTTTGATTGGGGTGCTAATACATCCCTTTCGGCCTCCACATCATATATCCGAACTAGTTGGCCTTTATCGTTCCATTCAATCTCATAATAAGGGGTTTTTATGCCAGATAAAGAATACTCAAATGGCACAGGCTCTTGTTGATGTTTATTTGGCTCATCTGGGATAAACCGAATGGATGTATAGCCAAGAGGTGGGAGATTGGTCACTTTGACCCACCATTCCCCATCTATCAGTTGAGAGGTTAGTGAATTGCCGTCCATATCATACCATTTCCCACTTAACAAATCATCTCCTGCCGGTATCCGTACGATATCATCCCGTTGCCAGGAAGAGGAATTAAAGATTGTAAATGCGTGAGCTTCACGATCAGATTGGATCAATAAGTTTGCGGCCTTTTTCCAGCATCCTTGACCAATCTGCTGTGCTTGGTCATATTCTTCCCGGCTATCTTCATAAACTTCAGCAATGGAAGAGCCGGGAATAATATCATGAAACTGATTTCGTAAAATAATTTTCCATCCTTCATTTAGTTGTTGTTGAGGGTAAGTATCCCAGCCTTTTTTTATGCTGGCCAAAGCGCTTAACCACTCTGTTTCTCTATATAACAGTTCCAGCTTACGATTCATCCGTTTATTATAAGCCTGACTGGTATAGGTGCCACGATGATATTCCAGGTATAATTCTCCGTCCCAGGTATGCACATATTGGTCTGTCTTTTCCACTCTATCGTGCAATCGTTCGAAATATTGATCCACCCGCCCTGTCTTTACATGCGGCATTCCAGGACACCTGTCCAATCTCCGGCGCATTTCCAGCATTTCACGGTTAACACCCCCTCCGCCATCCCCATAGCCATACGAAACTAATAACTCCTGATTTATATGCTTATCTTGGTAAGCATCCCACGCACCTTTGATGGTGTCTGCTCTTATTTCCCCATTGTAGGTATATAACCACCCTTCCGTATTGGGTTTGGGTGTCGTAATAAAATGGGTTAAAATTTCGCTTCCATCAATCCCCCGCCATATAAATGTATCATGTGGCATGCGATTATATTGATTCCAACTAATTTTAGTCGTCATAAATGTCTTAATACCTGATTTTTTGAGAATTTGCGGTAATGCCCAACTATATCCAAACACATCAGGCAGCCAAAGATATTTACATTTTTTACCGAATTCCTGTTCAATAAAGCGGGAACCTATTAAAATTTGCCTCACTAACGATTCTCCGGACGGAATGTTACAATCCGCTTCAAGCCACATCCCACCGTCGACTTCCCAACGTCCTTCCCGAATCTGCTGACATATCTGTTGATAGATCTCTGGATAATCTCGTTTTAAATAATCATACAATTGAGGTTGTGTTTGAAGGAAAATGTATTCTGAATATTTTTCCATTAAACGCAAAACAGTCAAAAATGATCGCGCTGCTTTTTCTCGGGTATGCTTTAAACGCCATAACCAGGCCACATCGATATGGGTATGGCCAATACACCAAATAACAATCGGGGAACGTTTTTCTAATTCATTAAGTTCATTGTTAAGATATTGCCTGGCTTGTTCAACGGAACGATAAAACTGAACAGAACCCGGACTTGACCAGTTAATTTTCTTAAATGCATTATCCACCAACCGGAGTAATTGATGTCTTTCAGGCGCTGATGAATCTAACACATTCACAGTGTCCAGAATTGCCTTACTGGTAAAGTAAAGATCATCCGCTGCTTCGTTTAACCACGCGATTTCAGCCTGTCTGATTCTATGCTCTTGAGCCTCAGGTTGTCCCCCTCCTTCTAACCCGGACCATAATCGGAACATCAAAGACACTTTTGTTCCGACAAGCGTATTGGAGAGGAAAACCTCTTTATGGTTAGAATCAACACCTTGATAGGGTTCGTTATTGACATACAGCATCGACTCGAATCCCGAGTTATTCCCACTACCGGTTTTCCCAAAATCAAAAAGACCTACAACCGTTTTATCCTGCCATTTCCTAGGAATCTCCACTTCCGCCGCAATCCAAACATACAGATCACGCCCTGTCCAATAGTCTCCTATTTTAATTTGATCCCATCTTCCGGACTGCGGAGGACGAGTTCCAACACCCCCCTCCTTATCAGTCTGCATCTTAAGTGACTTAATTGTGATACGATCACAATAACGATATTGACTCATTTCCTCTATTCTGTTTCTCAACTTTTCTTCAGTCCAAAACATGTGCCAACCTCCCACTCAAACTAAAATAGCATTTAATAAAATGCCCTGATGAGAGTGAAACGTTTGGTTGTTTTAAGGCGATATGCAGATAACTGAGCCGGTACCAACACTGTATCAGTCCGTTTTAATGGCATCGTCATATCGCCCGTTTCTAAGTTCCCTTCTCCATCTACCACAATCAGAATATCCGGATTGCTTGTTTTTCCTGTTGTCAGGGTATATTCTCCTGCTGTCAGTTCTATCTTTTCCATTGTAAAATAGGAGCAGCTCACCAAACGGTGGTGAGTGATGCGCTCATCAACAAACACGGTCTTAATTTCAACCTGGCCGCTTTCCCTGTGTACATCCTGTCCATATTGCATCACATCAGCTGCTTTGTCTACATGCAGTGTTCGGCCCCGCCCTTGCTCATCAACACGGTCCCAATCATATACTCGATAAGTGATATCAGATGTTTGTTGTATTTCCAATACAATCGTTCCTCCCAATAAAGCGTGAAGTGTTCTGGAAGGAACAAATACGACATCACCCTTTTTTATGGGTTTATAGTTGAGATACTTGTGCACCTGCTGTTCTCGAATGGCTTGAAAGTACGCCTCGCGATCCGGAAATGTATGACCGTAAATCACTTTTCCGTCAGGCTTGGTGTGAAGAATATACCAAGCTTCAGTTTTGCCATAATCTCCTTCCACTCTTTGGGCATACGTATCATCGGGATGAATCTGTACAGACAAGTCGCTGGTTGCTTCCAAAAATTTGATCAACAAAGGGAACCGTGGTTGTGGTGACTGCCCAAGATAGGCTTCCGGTGCCATGTCTATTAATTCCTGTAGCGTCTTACCAACCAAGGGACCATCACTAACGACACTTAAGCCATGGGGATGACCGGAAAGCACCCAATACTCCCCAATTGGGTGCTTATCCTTGACACCGAACCATTCTTTTAACTGATGGCCGCCCCAAATCCGTTCTTGAGGAATGGGCTTAAATTTTACAGGATATATTTTCATACCGGTTCTTCCTCTCTATGGTGAAAAATTAACGCCGCTGCTCCAATCAAGCCAACGTGCTGCTTCAACTGAGCCGGCACAATTTCTGTTTTTCGTCCGGAAGGGTTTAAGGCATAACGGTGCACATAATTCCGCACCGCATCGAACAATGGCTGTCCTGCTTGTGATACTCCTCCGCCAATCACGATTTTTTCAGGATCAAAGAGGTTAATTAAATTGACACAGCCCATACCTATATATGTGAAAACCTGATCGATGAGTGGCACTATCTGCTCATGACCTTGCCTGTAAAGCACAAAGACATCTTCCGCCGTTAAATCACGGTTCATCACTTCTGATGCCATCCGTGAAATGGCTGTTCCTGAAGCTAACCATTCCAGACATCCACGTTGCCCGCAACGACATATGCCTTGTGTTGGATCAATGACCATATGTCCAACTTCTCCGGCATTCCCCCGTGCTCCGGTCACCAAACGTCCATGAAGAAACAGTCCTGCCCCTATTCCTGTGCTTATAGTCAAGTATATAAAATGTTCACTGTCTTGGGCTGCTCCTATCCATTTTTCTGCCAACGCAGCTGCATTGGCATCATTTTCAAGGATCACTGGTGTTGAAAGCCTCTCTTGTAAAAGATTCACTATAGGAATATCCTTCCATTTAGGCAAATTGGGTGGGCACGTAATCCTCCCTTGTCTTGCCTCCAACGGCCCTGGAGCACAAACGCCTATCCCCAAAATATCTTTTGGGGAATAATCTCCTTCTGTAAGCAACTCTTTAATAATATCCTCTATCTCATTGATCACAGCCATAGGGGAAGCTGTCGTATCGGTGGGTATCATCTGATATGGTCCTACCTGACCATATGCATCTACAATCCCGGTTGCGATCTTTGTTCCCCCAATATCAATCCCTATTGCATGTTTCATATGTTTCTCTCCCTTTCGACCACTGATGCAACATCATGTCTACTCTGTTAGCTTAATAAAACATACCCAATAAAAGCGCCGGGCCAGGAAAACCAGTGGCGTGAAGTGACATGTCCCTCATGCTCATCTACGGCCTCTGAGAACATACCGTCCCATTGTACTATAGTACAAAGCTTTTTCAACACCTTCTCTTCCCGCTCCTTATTTTTGATAAGGCGGGCGAAAAGCAACTCCTGGGCATCCCCAAGAGGCCAGGGATGTGGTGTGTGTACGGAGCCCAAACCAGCATATTGGCCGGTATAATATCCGCCGTGATTGTCCTTACTGAAAGCAAAATTCATCGTGTTAAGCCAAGTCCGGTCGTCGGCTGTACAAAACCCCCACATAGGAGCTAAAACGGTGGGTAAATCGTTGGCATCATGATAAAACTGATAACGTCCGTTTAAATCTGTCAAATAGGCAAAAAGGGTTTTGTCCCCATGTTGCGTCTTAAAACTGTGCCAACAATCCTTCCAAACCCGCTCAGCCCACTCAGCCAAATTCCACTCACAAAACTTAAACTCATGGTTAAGGCGGGCCAGCTGCTCAAACGTGTACCATAGCAACACTTGGCTGGAAAAATGATAGGGATAATCTACCTTATCATCAGCCGGTGTCTCTCCTGTTTTAAACAACCACTGCTCACTGGCTTTACATTCCAGCAACATCTGTAAAACAGCTTTAATCTTGGGCCCAACCCGTTCAACCACATTGCGGTCACCATAGGTGAAATAAAAGTCGCACAGCTCCAAAAGAGGATAACATTGCTGGTCTAACTGGAAGACGTGGTCCTTGCAATAGCCATTGGTTAAATAAGCCCTGCCCCAGTATCCTTGTGGGCGTTCAGCCATCTCAAACATCCACAATAAATGACCTTTAATTGTGTCTCGGATGTGATCTCTTAAAATAGTGCTTTTTGCCCCTGGATACAGCTTTTCTATCTGCCGATCTGCTGCTAACAAAAAGGAGAGCATATAATATGCATCACGATTCCACGATAAGGGCAACAGCTGATGATCAGTCATAATACAATGATGCTCGGCAGAAACCGGTACCTTGCAACAACCTAAAATATAGGCCAAGTTGCGCTTGATGATCAAGTCTGTCACATGAGCGGGTAAAGACGGTTTCTGTGACCCTGAACTTGGTTGATCGCGCCCTTCTGCCAAAATTTTCTCTGCATAGTTGTTAATCAGCGTATTAAGGCGGTCCAGCTCCTCAGTCAAACAGGCCACTCTTCTCGCTTCCCATTCAGCACCGGATACTGTCGTAATATTGTCACTGTCGCTGGTATCCATTAGGGTATACAAGACTTGAATCACTGCTTCTTCCTCAGGCTGCAAGACCAACTCGTGGAAACTCGTATATTCCACAGGTTGCCCAGATTCCCCCTTGCCGGTTTTAAGTGTCAAGGGACACTGATTAAGATAAGCCCATATATATGCCCTGGCCTGTAGGTTAGGGTTGAACAGTTGCAACTGCCCTCCCGCTGCCGTCCATATATTTTCCACCGGTGGGATGGGAATAGGACCTCCTTCGGTAAGCTGCCCATAACTGCATCGATTTAAGCTCAACTTACCTCCTACAGTGAAGGGCAAGACAACCTTTTCCGCTCCCTTGTTGTATACTTTCAATGTGTGTACAATAGAGGGCTGCTGAGCTATCTCCACAACTGAGAAATATGAGCAATAGTGTAAATGACCACTCCTATAAGAGATTAATACTTGCTCTCCATCAACAATATATATCTGTTTGAACACATTCGGATCACCAACCTCAACGCCAAATCCGCCGTCAGCACCATGCTTCTCTGCCAAATCGACCAATGTTCGGCGATATTGCCGCACAAAAACACTGTCGTACCACTTATCATCAGGGAATTGAGCCAGTGGGGTTAAGGTAATAAAGCCATGCTTTTTATGCGGTGCATTGATGGAACTAATCCGACCATTCATGCCAATGCTGACTGTGATGCGGCCATTACCAATATCAAGGGGTTTCTTATTGGGTACATTGAGTACCGGAATCAGTTCCGGCGCTGACTTTTCCTTGTTTTGGTCACATTCTCTCACTGATAACACCCTATTCTGTCAATTTTTTAGAAATACCATTATCCTAACGATGGATTAACGTTCTTACCCACTGTTTCAAATTTACAATCCCCATTTCTTATACAACTCCGGTCTGCGGCTGCGTAAGACAGGCTCTTGCTGTCTTTCTGTAAGAATTTGAGAAAGGTCAATTGCTGTAACGAGGACTTCCTCCCCATCACCTGCTTGAGCAAGCACTTCTCCCCGCGGATTAACCACCATACTGTGCCCACAATAAGTTATATTTTGCTCCGTTCCCACTCTGTTAACGGCGACGGTAAACAATTGATTGTCCTGCGCCCGGGCACGGGTCCGCAAATGAAGAAGATATTCATAATTTTTAGGTACTGCAGAGGGAATGACAATCAACTGTGCACCTTGCAAAGCCAAAATCCTGAATATCTCCCCGAAAGCGTGATCGTAGCAAGTTGCGGTGCCTAACCTGATACCCAGAACATCAAAAACCGGAAAAGTGGACCCGCTTCTGAAAAATTGATGCTCCGTAGGATAGAGATGAACTTTGCGATACTTACCGATATATTCGCCTTTTCCATTAAGAACAAAGGTGGTGTCATAAAGAACGCCTTCTTGCAATTCATCCCGCTCAACAATATTGGCCACCACTGCTGTCTCCCATTCCAAGGCTTTTTGCGCCAACCGTTCTGTCGTCGGTCCTGGGATTGTCTCTGCCAATTCGTAAAAATCCTTACTGATTAATTCTAAATGATAACCGGTTGTAAATAATTCAGGGTAACACACGAGATCCACTTCGGCACCTACTTGGTCGAAATAACGCTCTGCTTTGCTCAGGTTACTCTCTTTGTCTTTTAATGTACAATCCATCTGTACAACACCAATTGTTAATTGGGACATTAATTCCACCTCCCTCATCTAAGTACTGAAATAACCTTATCCCTTAACCGCTCCACTGGTTAGCGCACCAACAATAAAACGCTGCAGGAGAATAAACACTAACATAACCGGTAAGATGGCCAGCATACTGGCCGCAGCAAGGTAATGGGTTGTTATGGCATCTATTGTAGATTGCAGGTTGACCAATCCGACGGAGACAGGGTATAACTCGTTGTTGTCCAGCAGGATAAACGGAATCACAAATTGGGACCAGCTTTGAACACCAACCAAAATAGAGGTTGACACAATTCCCGGAACACTCACAGGGAGGATCACCTTAAGCAACGTTTGCAATCGGGTGCAGCCGTCTACAATGGCTGCTTCGTCTATGGCTTGGGGAATAGTATCGAAAAATCCTTTCAGAAACCATGTGCTAAATGGTAACTGAATAGCCACATAAACCAAAATTAAACTGGCATGGGTGTTGATCAAATCAACCTGGACAAAGAAACGATACAATGGAATGGCAATCACCACAGGAGAAATCATTTGAAACATGATCACAGCAAACAAGGAGATTTTTTTATATTTAAAGTTAAATCTAGAAAATGCATATGCAGCAGGAATGGCCACGAGCAAAGTAAATAATACCGTTAACAGCACAATTTTGGCCGAATTATACAGGTAATTGACAATGTTAGTATTTTGAAATACATGCAAATAGTTAGCAAACTGCGGGTCAGTTGAAAACCAAATTAATGGTGTAGCAAACAGCTCCTGTACGGATTTCAGAGATAGTGACAACACCCAAAAAATCGGAAACAAAAAGAATAGCAAGACAAATACGTAAGCCAAGTAGATGCCGCTGTTAATCCAACGTTCCTTATGATGTTTACTCATCTTAAGCCACCACCTGCTTCTTCTCCATGTAGTGGAAGTAGATTATTGTCATCAAGGTGTTGATCGCCAGAAGAACCACCGCCGTTGCTGCTCCTTGCCCCAATTCAAATTCACGGAAAATACGGTTGTAGATGCTCAGAGCAATCACCTCTGTGCTTTGCCCCGGACCTCCTCCAGTCAAAGCCATCACCATATCGAAGGTATTGAACGTATCTACTGTGATAATGATCAGGTTAATCAGTAAGAGAGGGGCTAAAGTGGGAATCACCACATAAACTAAGCGCTTAATAGCATTGGCTCCATCAATCATGGCCGCTTCAATTATATCCCTGGGCAACGTTTGCAAGCCAGCGTAAATCATGATCATACTGAATGCGGTACCCCTCCAAATGTTAGCCAAAGTAACCGAGATTAAAGCAACATTGGGGTCGGATAAGAAAGGCAAACTCCATCCAAAAAAAGAGTGAAGCATATAATTGATGACACCAATTTGGGATTCGTTATACAACATACTCCAAATGATTCCTATAATCACCCCTGGAATGGCCCAAGCGGACAAGACAGACGTACGGACCATGACTGTGCCAGTTAAACCACGTTTAACTCCCTGATCGATAAGCAAAGCGATGAGACAACCCAGCAACATTTGAAAGAGAACACTAAAGAAAACAAAAAACAGAGTAATCAAGATCATACGGGAGAATCCACTTGAGGTAAACAAGGTGAGATATGAACTTAAGGTATAGTCATATTCAGCACTAATTAAGTTGGCATTGGTAAAGCTGAGGCGAATCATATCCACAATGGGATACAGAAAAACAAAAACTAGTATCATTGCCAAAGGAAATAACCAAGGTACCGGGGAATTCCCCAGCACCTTGAAGATAGACACTTTTGCTGACGAAGTCTGTTGATAATCAAGTTTCAGGTTTGTCATGTTACCCTCTTCCTTATACCTTAAGATTAACTAACGACCTATTTAGCCACTGCATTCCAAGCTTCTTCTAGAGCTTCTTCAGGAGACTTGTTTCCGGAGACGATATCTGATACAGCAATCTGTAACTGTGTAGAGATTTCCGGATAGACTGTGGCTGCTGGTCTCATCCGTGCAAATTCAGCCAAGTGCTCTCTAAAGATATCGGTAAATTCATTTCCTTCATATGCTTCATGTTCATAAACCGAATGGCGCGTTGGCAAGTAGCCGCCCAATGTGCACCATGAGGCCATTCCTTCATCGCCGACAAATGTCCGCATCAGAAAATCAAAAGCAAGCTCCTGTTTAACAGGGTCATCGGTAAATATACCCCAGGCCCAGCCACCTGCCGTCGTTGCTTGTTGACCAGCTTCCCGCTGCGGCAATGGAGCGACGGCCCATTTAGCCATGTCGTCCTCACTCAGAATTTCAGCCAATTGGTTGACCTGCCAATTTCCACCGATGAACATGGCCACATTTCCGCTTGCCACCTCAGAGTTCAAATCCCCTTCCGAACCATAATTGGCTAACCGTTGCGGGCTATACCCTTTTTGCACCATATCGTGCAGGAAGGTCAATACATTTAACATATACTCCCTGTTCTCACCTGTTCCAAAGGCTGGTTGATCTTGATCATCCACCAAAGAACCACCTTGAGCCCAGAAGAAAGGTAACACAGAGGTGACAATGGTTCCTTCACCACGTCCTCCCGGAAACAGAAAAGCTTCATAGCCATCAGCTTTTAACTGTTCACTTAGGGCAAACAGCTCATCCCAAGTAGCAGGAGGACTGTCTACCACATCAGTGCGGTAGTACAACACCCGTGTATCTGTAGTAAATTGAATGCCGTAAATTTGTCCATCAGGACCTCTCATAATGTCTTGAGCAAACGGAAAGAAATCTTCAATATCCAATCCTGCTTGTTCAAATAGAGGATCCAAAGGTTGTAAATAATCATAAAAACGAGGTAAAATATAAGAATCGATTTGTGCTATAGCTGGCGCACGTCCCTGAGCCGCTTGCTCCATCAAGCGTGCCATCGCTTCAGAAATATTGGAAGACAGAACATCCGGCTTAATTTTCACATTACCATGCTCGGCTTCAAATGCATCAATTTGATTTTGTAAGTATTCCACCCGTTCAGGACCTGGTGATTGTAATGAATATGCCGGGTGCGCCAGCCATTCAATTTCAATTACCTCTCCCGTTGCTTTTTCATTCTCTTCAACTTCATCTGTCTCTTCTACGGTACCATTGTTACCGCAACCTGCGATCACGACCAGCCCCAACATCAGGGCCAGTAACATTTTCCATCTTCGCATGTATACTCCCCCTTTTTAATGTTTAAAGCTTTTACGTTTAAAGAAATAAAATGGTATATATCTTAATAACCTCTCTTGCTAATCTTTTACCTATCTCACCCCCTTTAAGTGGTCATGTAACTGTGTGTACAGCGGTTTACAAATTGGAGAACAAGGAGAATGTTTCATTAATCACCAGTGCTGAAGCCCCTAAAACAACACCTTCTTTAAAACCGGACAGCACGACGGGAATGCGTTTCCCTGAAATACCTAGTGCACGAACTCTAAGAGTTGACTGAATGGCATCGCGCAGAAGTTGCCTGCCCTCACTCAATTTCCCTCCCACAATAACCAACTCCGGTGCTAATAAATTGACAGCATTAGCAATACCAACACCGAGATATTGACCTGCTTCCTGTATGGTTTGCTGGGCCAGGTGGGACCCATTACAAGCAGCAGCAACAATATCTTCAAAGTGGATTGTTTCTGGATCGACATCCGCAACAAGGGTTGGCTCATCAGGCATAGCCAGTTTCAATTTCTTCCTGAAACGCTCCACCACCTTTGGCAATGAGGAGAAGGTTTCCAAGCACCCGTAATTTCCGCATGAACATTTTTCTCCATACACATCAATGGTAGAGTGACCAATCTCTCCTGACTCACCAAACAATCCCCGATGTAGCTCCCCATCTATGACAATACCGCTGCCAATGCCCACATCAGCCATGATATACATAAAATTGTTGACCCCGATTCCCTGGCCGAACCACTTTTCCGCCAGTGCAGCAACATTGGCATCATTGTCAATGATAACTGGGAATTGCAAAATATCCTGCAGCATAGCTCTTAAAGGGATTTCCTTTTCGTTGTAAAAGTTAGGTGGCGAAATACACCCCTGCTCATTTTCATTCAATGGTCCAGGCAAACCCACACCAACACCCAGAATTTTGTGACGATCAACGCTTGTTTCTTGTAAAATAGCCTCTAAAGTTTGATGAATATAATCAAGGATACTTGATATTTTTTCTGTGGGCTGGGTTTCTTTCATTCTTAATGAAAGAAAGTTGCCTTCTAAATCGGTTAAAGCAACTTTAATCTTTGACCTTCCCAGCTCTACACCAAATGCATAGTAGCATTGATGGTTAAACCCTAATAGGACTGGCCTTCTTCCTCCCTTTGAAACACCCAAACCAACTTCTTTTAACACATTTTCCTTTAAAAGTTCTTCAATAATGCGTGTGATTGTCGGTTGGGGAATATCCATCCGCTCAGAAATTTCCACCCTGGAAAGGGGGCCTTCTTCCCGAATGAGTTTAATCACCCGTTTTGTGTTTATTTCTCTGCTTGATTGAACCGCTTTCATTTTTTGCTCCTCGGTTAATGTTTTGAATTATCGGTCGATAAGTTTACTATACTAGATATTTATCTTTATTTCAATATGAAATTATCTAAAAATATTTAACCATTATCTAGGAGAATTAAGTGGGCTGCCTCAGATTAATCTTTGAACAGCCCCTTATACATGGGCTATTTGTCCAACTGAAATAAGCGTTGTTCCTCTGGAAGTTCCCTTTCAAATACATCGATACCCTTCACATCTGTGATCCCCAGCATATCCCCGCTACCAGCCCCGTCTGTAAGGATACTCGGTTTTTTTCTTAGCGAAGTTTATCCAGAAGATTATAGTAGTAATATGTTTTGGAGCGAATTCTTCCATCTGAAAAAATTATTCTTTGATCTTCCAATTTGTTTAAATATCTCCTAATAGTTCCTTCTGACAAGCCTGTTAGGTTAGATAAGTTTTTTGAAGTAAATATTGGTCTTTGGAACATGACATCAATTACAGCACGAATATGACTGCTATTAATGATGGAACTTGCCCTTGCCAAATCATCTTCATATAATTTATTCACTTCTTCAATTAAGCGGACATTTTTCTTGGCCTGAATACTCATGCATTCTAAGAAAAATTTAATCCATTGTGTCCAATCACCTCGATAACGAGTGTCATTTAGATAGCGATAGTATTTATGCTTATCTCTTTCTAATACATCACTAACAAAGAAATTTGGATAGTCTATGACACCTTTATTGAATAAATAAAGAGGTATTAGAATCCTACCTATTCTTCCGTTTCCGTCAAGAAACGGATGGATAGTTTCAAATTGTGCATGAATAATTGCAACTCTTATCAATTCGTCATAATTATCTTGAGGATCGTTGATATATTTTTCTAAATTGGACATATATTCATCAACAAGATGTGGTTCTGGAGGAATATAGGTAGCTGTCTCAATCGTGCAGCCTTCAGGCCCAACAAAGTTTTGAATTTTCCTAAACTCTCCAGGCGAACGATTAGAGCCCCTTACATTATTGGATAACAATATTTTATGCATTAATTTAAAAAGACGCGTAGAAATCGGATAAGTTTTTAAAGCCTCCATTCCCTCAATTAATGCTGTATAGTAATTCAGTGCCTCTTGAGTATCCTTATTTGCTTTCCTGGTTTGAGCCTCCGCCTCCATGACTTCGTCTAATGTAACCTGTGTACCCTCAATTTTTGTAGATTGAACCGCTTCCTTAAGCATGACTGGCCTTAGCAGGAACTGAGGAGGCAACTTAGAGTTTTTTAACATAGTTTGGTATTCCACAATATTCTTATTCGCTTCGATTAACTCATGAATAAATTCAATCTGATTTATGATCTCTTCCTTCAATGGTAGCATTAAAGGAACGAAAGGTTTTAATCTCATGACTTATCATCCCTTACATTCATATTTATTATATATTGACCTTTAACAGTACAATGTATGTCATTTACAATCATTTATTTCTTTTTTTGAATTTAATTATACACTTACATGACTTATTTGTTAAGATAGCGTAATACCTCAGAAACGTGAACGCTTTCTCTAATCACATGCCACTGCAGTTAATGATGCAGTAAATGCGACTGCCCGTCGCACGAAAAAAAGACGGCATCATGTTAGCCGTCAAAATTTTGCACAAGCATAACCCCATACAAGAAAGAGGCTCCCTCCCGTTTATACACAAGCGGGAGAGCATCTATTCTCAATATCGCGTTTCCCTTGGCTGGTTCTACCCAATCTCCGCCAATCCCTCTTTCAACACCTCTACAATAAAGGCGTAATCATCGTCCGTAATCGATAACGGCGGAGCCAGAGCGATCACGTTATTGTAACCGGCCACCGTATCGCCGTTTTTAGTGATAATTAATCCTCTCTTCTTGCACGCTGCGATCACTTTGTTCACTTGTTCAACCCCAAGGGGGGCTTTTGTTTCTTTATCCTGCACCAGTTCGATGCCCACCAACAACCCTTTGCCGCGCACATTCCCCACATAGGGATGGGTCTCTTCCAATCCTTTTAGATCATTCAGCATACGTTCCCCCAATTCCCGGGAACGCTCCACCAAACGTTCCTCTTCCATAATCTCAAGATTGCGCACCGCCACAGCACAGGCCCCCGGATGGCCGCCAAAGGTGTTCACGTGACGGAAATACTCATAGTTATCCGCTCCCTTGAAAGCCTCGTAGATCTCTCTCTTCACAGCTGTGGCGGAGAGGGGAATATAGGCGCTGGTAATCCCTTTGGCCATGCTAATAATGTCCGGTTTGATGCCATAATGCATAAAACCGAAGCGTTCACCTGTCCGCCCAAATCCGCAAATCACCTCATCAATAATGAGCAATACACCATAGCGGTCACAAATCTCCCGTACAGCCTGCAAATAATCATCGGGAGGCATAATGATGCCGCCCCCGGTAATAATCGGTTCCATAATGACGGCAGCTACTGTTTCCGGCAGTTCCCAGGCGAGTACCTTCTCCAGCTCTTCTGCCGCCTCCAGGCCCGGTCCCCGGTACAGATCTGGAGGTGTGACATGCAAGAAGCCTGTGCCTAAGGGCTCATAGCGATACTTGCGCTGCGCCTGTCCTGTGGCAGCCAATGCTGCCATGGTATTGCCGTGATAAGCCCGGTAGCGCGCCACAAATTTATACCGGTCATGTTCTCCCCGCTGCTTATGATACTGCCGGGCAATCTTGAAAGCTGTTTCGTTGGCCTCAGAGCCGCTGTTGGAAAAAAAGAAAACGTACTCATCTTGGCCGCCGAGCCACTCATTCAGTTTTTCCGCCAAACGAATGGCTGAGACATGGCTGTGGGTCATAGGGTAATAACTTAACTGCTTGAGCTGTTCGTAGGCCGCTTGGGCCAACTCCTCCCGCCCGTAGCCCACATTCACACACCATAACCCGCTCATCCCGTCCAAATAGCGGTTGCCTTCAATATCTGTGATCCAGGCTCCCTCTCCTTGTTCAATAACCATGGTGGCCTCAGGCTGGTAAGGGCGCATGGCGTGCCAAATATACTTATCGTCCTTCTTTTTCAACGTTTCACTATGCTTGATCTGCATAACTCTCCCCCATTTCCACTAAATTTATACACTTGTTCAAAACGTTTAAACGTCTGTTTAAGATCAATATGCTCTGCCATACAGATTCAGTACCCCTGACTTACAACCGGGAAGTAATCATCTTCTTGCGGGTGAAAAAGTTCACCCCATCCTTGCCATTGGCGTGCAAATCCCCATAGAAGGAATCTTTCCAGCCAGAGAAAGGGAAAAAGGCCATGGGAGCAGGAACGCCCACGTTAACACCCAACATGCCTGGTTCTGCTTCCTCCCTAAACTGGCGGATGGCTCTGGCGTCATAGGTATAGATCGTTGCTGAATTGCCGAAACGGGAACGGTTCACGATGGCCAGTGCCTCATCCAAGGTAGCAGCCCTGAGCAGGCTAAGCACCGGAGCAAACAGCTCTTCCCGGGCAATGGTCATCTCCGGCTTGACATGATCAAAAATGGTGGCCCCTAAGAAATAGCCTTCCGGCCGTTTGTCCATCTCTTGCCGTCCATCACGGATCAAAACGGCTCCTTCCTGCAGCCCTTTTTCAATGTAACCCAACACCTTTTCCCGATGCTCCCGGCGGATCACCGGCGTGAGAAACACATCATCATCCAGACCGTAACCCATCTTGATGCGGTCCGCCTTTTCCTTCAACCGCTGGACAAACGCCTCCTGCTCACCTACCAACACCACAGCACTGCAGGCCATGCAACGCTGGCCGGCACTGCCAAAAGCGGAACTTAAAACACTTTGCACAGCGGTGTCCACATCCGCATCCGGCATCACAATATGATGATTTTTGGCTCCGGACAAGGCTTGGACCCTTTTGCCGGAAGCAGCTGCCTGTTCATACACATATTTGGCTACCGGCTGAGAACCGACGAAGGAGATCGCTTTAATCTCCTCATGTTCCAATAAACCGTTCACCACATCATGGGCCCCGTGGACCACATTAAACACGCCATCCGGCAATCCCGCTTCCTGCAACAACTCGGCCAAACGGTTGGCCAAGAGTGGCGTCCGTTCGGAGGGTTTTAAGACAAAGGTGTTGCCGCACACAATGGCAACGGGGAACATCCAGCAGGGCACCATCATAGGAAAGTTAAACGGCGTGATCCCGGCCACCACACCCAGAGGATAACGGAACAGCTCTGAATCCATATCATCGGCGATCGTGGATAAAGACTCACCCATCAACAATGAAGGCGCACCTGAAGCAAACTCCACACACTCAATTCCTCGCAGCACTTCACCATAGGCTTCTTTGTAACTTTTGCCGTTCTCTTGCACGATCAACCGGGCCAATTCATCCTGGTGCTCCATCAGTAACTGCTGATACTTGAAAAAAATCCGCGCCCGCTTGGGAACAGGTGTTTTACGCCAGGAAAGATACGCTGCTTTAGCCGCCTGAACCGCTTCATCCACCTCTTGTTTGGTAGAGATGGGGACCTGTGCCAAAACTTCGCCCGTGGCCGGGTTGGGCACATCCAGATAGTGGCTTGTTTGAGCTTCTACCCATTGACCATTCACAAAATTTTTCAACTTCTCACCCTCTTTTATTGCCAGTCCCATTCTCAAACCTCCCCCAATCTTATAAAATGACAATAACCCCGCTCTGTTCAACATTTCCATAAGACTTTCTTTAATTGTAAGAATAGAATACTATTTTTTGATCCTTCAAACTGTAAAATAATTACCACATTGAATTGGACATTTTGTCAAAGGAGGGTCTGCGTATGCTTCAACCATCGCACATGACAGTACAAGATGTGTTGCAAACCCGCCATTTTAAATATGCCAAGGTGATCGCCGGTAAACAAGGATTACACAGAGTGGTGAAGTGGGTGCATATCATAGAACTGCCTCAGGTGAGCCATCTCGTTAATGGACAGGAACTGATCCTGACCACTGGAGTGGGCTGGGGAGCGAGCCGAGAGATGCGACTCTCTTTTCTCCAGCAACTTATTGATCATCAAACCTCGGCGGTCTGTATCGAGCTCTACACCTATTTTGACCGTATTCCCAAAGAACTGATCGACCTGGCCAACCGCCACCACTTGCCGCTGATTGTCTTCACCCGGGAAGTGCGCTTTGTGGATATTACCCGTGATCTGCACACCCGGTTGATCCAGTACGCCAAACAAAAGGAAGCCCAAAAACAATGGCTGCTGGATTGGTTGGAAGGCAAGCACACTAAGGATGAAGTGAATCAGTATCTGAGTAACACCCTTGGTTTGAAGGAAAACTGGCTGGGTGTGGTGATCATAGTCAAACCTAAGGCAGGGGAAAAAGAAGCAAAGCGGCTGAAATGTGAATTTGCCCACACTCATACCGAAAACTGGCGCTCCTCCATGCTGTGGACGACCCGCTCTGTTTCTGAACAACTGGGCTGGACCGTTCTCTCTCTGGAGCGCCAAGAGACAATCGTTCTTATCCTCTTTTACCGGCAAGAGATAGTGAATCAGAACGAGGATGTGACGCCGAATGGAACAGCGGGCTGGAAACACCTTCTGCAGCAAACTTGTAAAAAAATTTTGGACACAGCTGCCCCCCTGCCATTGCAAATCGGGGCGGGCCAGCCTTTTGACTGTGCCGAACAACTTGCCCACAGTTTGAAAACAGCTGAACAAACGCTAAAACTGCAGAGACAGTTAAACCGTTATGATATCATCTCCTATGATGATTTCGGTATCTATCCTTTGCTGTCAATGATGGAACAGCATTATAATCTGCACGATTTTATCGAGACCCACATCGGAGCAGTGATCGCCTATGACCGGCAACATGGCACCAAGTTGCTCACTACATTAAAAACCTATTTAGCCTGCCACGGTTCCAAGCAGGAGACGGCACAGCAGCTCTACATCGTCCGCCAAACCCTTTACCACCGGCTCAACAAATTGGAAGAATTGCTGGGCAAGGACTTTATGTCCTTTGAAAGACGGGTAGCCATTGAATGTGCCTTGCTAGCTCATGAGTTACAATGCACAATTTAATTTATGTTCAGACATTTTGTTAAATATGAACTTGTCTTGTTTTAACAATGTGTCACTTCTATCCCCGTTCCTTGTACACTATGATGTTAATAGAGGTCTCGTGTTAACTTTGTTTGTTTTTTAATTTTTTAAAACTTGTAAATATAATAATGATCGGAGGTGTGTTATTCGGTGTTTAATCTGCCTGCTGAGACGTTTTGGTGGTTAGTCCCTTGGCCTTTGATCTGGATGGCTTTGGCCATTATTCTTTATTTCAAACATAAACGGGAGGATGAACGGGAAGGCCAGCATCAGAACAACACCATTGACCAAAAAGAGGTGACACGATTTGAATCTTAGCGGTGTTATATTTGTTATTTACTTACTTATATTATTGATCATTGGGATGTGGTACACCCGGACTGCTTCCCAATCGACTGATCAGTATCTCCTAGGCGGCAGACGTTTTGGGGCTGCTGTCACGGCTATGACCATGCAAAGCAGTTCAATGAGCGGTTATATGTTTATGGGAGGGCCTGCTTTTGCCTTTCAACAAGGTTGGTACGCTTTATGGTATGCCATCGGGGACGCAGGCGGAGCAATTATTAATCTTTCCGTACTCGGAAAACGAATGCGGCGGTTGTCTGAAATCTTAGGTGCCCTGTCCCCCATAGAATATTTGGAGAAACGGTATGAGAGTGCCGCTGTCAGAATTGTGGGCTCCGTCATTTCCATCATCTTTCTCTTTTCCTATGTCTTTGCCCAGTTTATTGCCTCAGGTAAAGCATTGGCTACTCTGACCGGTTTTTCTTATGAATGGGCCTTGATCATTGGTGTAGGTGTTATTGTTGCCTATACAGTGGCAGGGGGTTATCTAGCCGTCGTCTACACCGATTTTGTCCAGGGGATTATTATGGTTGTCTGTGTCGTGCTGATTGGAATCATGGCCTTTTCTTATGTGGGAGGACTTTCCGGTCTCAATGCGGAACTTTCCTCCATTGATCCCACCTACCTGAGCTTATGGGGGAAAGATCTCGCCTACTATGGTCAGTGGGGTGTCGTACTTGGTGCCATTCTCATTTATGCCATCGGTTATATGGGCCTGCCGCATATCGTGGTTCGCCATATGTCAATGAGAAGCACCAAGACAGTAAAAAATGCGATTTTGGTGGCCGCCACCTGGAACCAGTTTTTCGTATTCACTCCTTACCTGCTGGGCTTGATCGGTATCGTGCTTCTCCCTAATTTGTCTGATCCAGAGATGGTGATCCCGGAACTGGCCTTTACGTTCTTCCCGGCCGTGTTAGCTGCCATCTTTCTCTCTGCTGTGATGGCTGCCATCATGTCTACGTCAGACTCCCTGCTCATGCAAGCTGGTACAACGCTGTCCCGCGATGTCTATCAGCGTTTTATCAACCCCAATGCCAGTCCGAAACAAATGGTGTTAGTGTCCCGGTTGTGCATTCTGATCGGCGGGGTCGTGGGGATCATTGTTGCTGTCTTTGAACCCCCTACCGTCTTTGCCCTTGTCATTTTCGCCTTTGGGGTTCTGGGCAACAGCTTTATTGTCCCCTACGTGGCTTCTGTCTATTGGAAAAAAGCCAATGCCATGGGTGCCTTATGTGCCATGATCGGTGGCGCCGTAACCAACATTCTGTGGACCTCTTTGGAACTGGAAAGCGCAACGGCCATTCATCCCTTCATTGCTGGTTTGCTCGTTTCCATCTTGGGCATGGTAATCGGCAATCAATTTGGGCAAACACCATCCCAACGTATCCAGGAAGCTTTTGACGAAGCAAAAGGGTTGCGCTCTTTCACCAGTGCCATGGAGAAAAACATTTCCCAGGATCTTGCACCAGAAGCCAAGAATATTTCAACCTACTACTTCCACTCTCTTAAACCGAATGCTCAAAAGGGGGAAACTGATGACCACTCAGCCCCTTATCCAGCCACATAAACTCAACCACTCAGGGGTGATCCAACTCCTGACTAAATTAGACCCAAAAGCACGTGTTATTCCCGAAGAACTTGTCTATTACCCCTACTATTTTTTACAATATCAACTTAACGCAAAGGCGCTCTTACGTCTCACAGGGAAAGTGGCCTGTACCATTGATGGGATCAGTGGCCAAGGGGCGCTGGTGGATGCTCCTCCGGAATGGAGACAGGCGCCCCCTGAACCCCTGAAAACATTACCGGTTCGTCTTATGGAAGATGAGGCCATTAAACAAGCGGAAAGCTTTGTGTACAACACCGCCATTCAAAAAGTCAAATATTTTACCACACCTAAATTGAAGCGTTTAAGTTGTAAATTGTTTCATCGTCCTTATTGGATCGTTCGCCATCACACCAAGTGCAAAGAGCATCATCTTATTGTGGACGCTATTACGGGTAAATATCACCCGTTATAATCCATTCATAAGGTATGAGCTGTCATACCAACCTTATGATGAGCAAGAGGTGAAAAAGGATTGCATATTAATCCGGACCGTCTGCAAAATCGGATTGAGGCATTAGCAAAGTGTCCTTTGGCGCAGGCGGCCGCTTGCGCCCTCTTGGTGCTTTATTCATCGCACGGTGCCATGACAAAGGAGGTGTAAAGCCTTGGATAAAAGTAAATTTCGAAAAATTTATTTCCTTTCAATCATTGTGTTGTTTTTAACTGTCTTATTTCCCGTTTTCCAACTAGGCAATAAAGCTTACCCAATCACTCTTGGCTTACCTTTCAGCTTCTTTTGGGTGATTATGTGGATCGTGATTACCTTCCTCATCGTCTTTATCCTGCACCGTCTTGACCCTGATAAAAAGGAGGAGTAGAAGCATGCTTGACTGGCAAATTGCAATGGTTATGATGATCGCTTATTTAGGCGTGGCACTCTTGATCGGTATCCTAGCCGGACGAGGAAGAGGAAAGCTTTCCCTTGATGAATTTACAGTAGCAGGCAGAAACTTAGGTTTGTTCGTGACCTGGTTTCTTATGGGTGGGGCCATATTCAGCGCCTTTACCTTCTTAGGCGCACCAGGTTGGGCTTATTCCCGCGGTGCCCCCGCATTTTACATCACTGCCTATACCGCTTTCGCTATTTTGCCCTGGTATGTGATTGGACCAAAAATTGGCCGCATTGGCCGTAAACGAGGGCTTTACTCTCTCGTCGGATTTTTACAAGGGCGTTATCCAATCAAATCCCTGGCCATTTTGGTTGGATTAATCGTCTTTTTTGCATCCATTCAATACCTGGCTACACAGCTGAAGGGCATGGCCATCATCTTCAATATTATGACCGAAGGACGCATACCTTTGTGGTTAGGTGCACTCATGGCCTATGCTATCGTTGTCATCTACGTTGCCACAGGGGGACTCAGAGCTGCTGCCTGGTCAGACGTGTTCCAAGGCATGTTAATGCTTGTGATTTCATGGGCGGTTGGACTGGCAATTGTTTTCCAAATCCACGGCAGCATAGCTGAAATGTTTCAAAACATTGCCCAAGCCAATCCGGGCTTTTTGGAAATTGGAAATGAAGGCTCGACAATGTCCAAAATGGCTTACACCACCCTGATCTTAGTATCAGCCATTGGCTTCCTCATGTGGCCGCATCTGTTTTCCAGATCTTATTCCTCCAATGCATTGACCATCAAAAGAACAGTGATCGCCTATCCGCTGTTTGCCTTATTTGTCGTACCTTTATTGTTGGTCGGTTTTGCCGGGATCAGTTTAGTGGACCCGGGGCAACTGAATGAACCGGATACCATCTTGCCTTACCTCATTACAACGGTACTGCAGATGCCGGGTTGGTTGTATGGTCTCGTTGGGGCCGGTGCACTGGCTGCGGCTATGTCGACCGCAGACGTGATCACCCACAGTGCCTCACTTGAGTTTACAGATGGGGTGATCAAAAATATTTGGACCAAACTGTCGGAAAAAACGGTTTTGATTGTGATGCGTACTGCTGTCGTTGTCATCGGTGCATTGGCTTATCTTGTCGCCGTTTTTGGAGGACAAGGACTGATTGCCCTTCTGGCCGGGGCGTATGGTTCCATTGTCCAGTTTGCACCAGCCGTCTATAGCGCAATGTACTGGAAGAGGGCAACTCCCACAGGTGTTGTTGCGGGGATGGCAGCAGGATTCGTTGTGAATTTTTACTACCAAATCATTAATCCCGTCACACCCTTAGATATCCATGCAGGTATTCTCGGGCTGATCGTCAATGTTGCCGTTTTGATAACGGTCAGTTATTTAACCAAACCACAGTCAGCAGACTTGGTCAATGAGTATGTGGATGCCGAAAAAGAGGTATACACTGACGGAGGGAAAGTGGTCAAAATTTAAACCAATGTAACCATCGAGGGAGGGTGATCATATTGTCAGCAGACTTTGTTTTTATCAATGGTCAAGTGATCACTGTGGATCAGCGCAACACCGTTGTTGAGGCAGTCGCTGTGAAAGGCAACCGTATCCTGGCCGCTGGAAGCACTGCCAACATCAAAACCTTCATTGGACCACACACTGAAGTGATCGATCTTAACGGGCGCAGTCTGCTCCCCGGTTTCATTGACGCCCATTTGCATCTGACCTTGCACGGGACAAACCAACTGGCTGTCAGCTGCAAGGATCCCCACATCGAATCAATTGGCGACCTGCTTACCGCCTTAAAGCAAAAAGCGGCTCAGACTCCTCCCGGCCAATGGGTAAGAGCCTGGGGCTTTAACAACACCAAGATCAAAGAGAAGCGTTATCCGACCCGCTGGGAATTGGATCAGATCTCCACTGAGCACCCTATCATGATTATCCGTACCTGCGGCCATATCTCTGCTGTGAACAGTAAAGCGTTGGAGATCGCCGGAATCAATGAACATACACCTGACCCAGACGGAGGAAAAATTGAACGGGATGCCAGTGGCATTCCAACTGGGGTGTTAGTCGAAACAGCCCATATGGCTATGTTTGAAAAAGCCCAGTACACAGAAGCAGAGCTACGCCAAGGCATGAAACTGGCCTCTGACGCTTTTATTGCCGCCGGCATCACCAGTGTGCATGATGCCGGCGGCTATGGGCCGGAAAACATGCGTGTTTTACAGCAGGCCATCCAAGACGGGGACGTAAAAGTCCGTGTCTACGCCATGATCTGTTCCCTTAACAATTCTGACCTATTTGTGCAGCGCATGATTGACGCAGGAATCCTGACCGGTTGCGGAGATGAACGGTTTAAGATCGGACCAGCCAAAGTGTTTATTGATGGCAGCAGCAGCGGACCGACCATTGCTACCCGGGAAGGGTATACCAGTGATCCGGATAACTACGGTATCCTTTATTATTCCCAGGAAGAACTGAATGAGATTTTGGGCACGGCCCATGAAAAAGGATATCAAATCACAGCCCATGCCCAGGGAGACCGCGCGATCGAGATGCTGCTGAACTGCATTGAGCAAGCCTTGAAGAAGCATCTGCGCACAAACCACCGTCACCGCATTGAACATGCCGGAGTGTCAACGCCTGACCTGATCCAGCGCATGAAAAAGCTGAACGTGGTCCCTATTCCCAATCCTCCGTTCATCTATGAATACGGCGATGGATACATCACCAACTATGGAGCGAGGGTAAACCACATGTTTCCGGCCCGTGATTTTATTGATCAGGGCATCATCGCCGCCGGCAGTTCAGATTGTCCTGTCACTGATTATAACCCGCTGATGGGCATCTTTTCCGCCGTCAACCGGGTGACCCAGTCAGGGGTAAAAGCCGGAGAAAATCAGGCTGTCAGTGTGATGGAGGCGATCCGTATGTATACCTGGAACGGCGCCTATGCCAGTTTTGACGAACATATCAAAGGCAGTATAGAACCGGGCAAACTAGCAGATCTGGTGGTTCTTCATCAACCTATTCTCGATGTGCCACCTGAGGAAATTAAGGATGTTGGAGTAGATATGACCATGGTGGATGGGGAGATTGTTTATCACGCTGATTGATAATCAGAGTCAAAATTGTTAAAAAAGTAGAGGAGGTAACCACTTACGTGGCTACCCCCTCGTTGAACCGTTTGTACCCTAGATTAGGATTCTGTATCAGCACCATCTGACCATTCCTACATGGGCTACTGGCCCAGCACAGGTTCAATTGATCATGGCCAATAACTAAATGCTTTCACTCTCCTTCCTGCTTACGATATACTTCTTTGGCACGTGTCACTTGTACAGATACATCTTCAAATTGTTGAATAAGCGCCTGGTCTGTTTTGGAATCAGTGATGATCATTTCTATCTTGTCAAGGTCGCACAAGAGGGTGAAAGCCTGAACCCCAAATTTACTGTAATCGGCCAATAGATAAACCCGGTCAGCAATATCAATCATTTTCCTTTTGACCAGGGCCTGCAACTCGTTAGATTCACTGATGCCCCACTTGGGATGAAGCCCATGGCAAGAAATAAATGCCTTGTTGACATGATAAAGTTCTAATGACCGTTCTGCCAAAGGGCCGATAAATGACAGTGAAGCCGGAGTGAGATTTCCTCCAGTTGAAATCACAGCTATTTTTTCCTTGTTGGCCAGCTCAAAGGCCACTTTCATGGAATTGGTAACTACCGTCAGAGGAATATCCGGCAAGATTTTGGCCACATACCAAGCGGTGGAACTAGCATCCAAAATAATGCTGTCGTGAGGTTCGATATAATTGAGGGTAGCCTTGGCCACTTCCTTTTTTTCCTCGACATTGACTACTTCCCGTTCAAAGTAGGGAATCTCTGAGTTACCGCTGATGCTGATCGCCCCGCCATGGCTTCGTTTCAAACGTCCTTCATGTTCCAACTTTTCTAGATCTCGACGGATCGTTTCTTCTGTGACGCCAAAGATTTGGCTTAGTTCGGAAACCCGGACACTTCCCCGTTCATTGACAATTTCCACAATCTTTTCTTGTCTCTCTGCTACAAGCATAGCCATCCTCCCCTTTTAAACCTGGTCATGGATTTAAGTTAGCATTTTGTCATTGCGCGAAATTTGGCGTACGCCTCTGTCCAATGTTCATGATCTTCTGGTTCATATGTGGTGACGGGATAGGAGTGTCTGGACACAAGCCGGGCTTCCTGCAAACTGTTAATCTGTCCCTGAGCCATATATTGAACCAGCAGATTCCCCACTGCTGTCGCTTCTACAGGCCCCGCCCAAACAGGCCGGCCTATGGCATTGGCGGTATATTGGCATAACAACGTGTTCTTGATGCCTCCCCCTACCATGTGTAACCCAGCAAACGACTTGTTGGCCAGTTGTTCCGTCCGTTCCAAAATGAGACGATATTTTAAAGCCAGGCTGGTTAACACACAGTTAATGATCTCTCCCTGTGATTCGGGTACTGGCTGGCCGGTACGCTGACAATACTGTTTGATTTGGTCAGGCATATGGCTCGGTTTTAAGAACATGTGATCATCCGGGTCAATAAAGGAGACGAATGGCTGTGCATCCCGGGCCAGTCTAATCAACTGCTCATAAGACAGATTTGTTCCCTCTTTGGCCCAGACACGCCGACACTCTTCAATGATCCACAACCCCATGATATTTTTAAGCAAACGGTAGGTGTTGTGGATACCGCCCTCATTGGTAAAATTCCAATTTAACGCATGTTCAGTCAAAACGGGCTCTGTTACTTCTGTCCCTAACAAAGACCATGTGCCACAGCTCAGGTAAGCAAAATCCTGATCGGCTGCTGGTACGGCCACCACAGCAGAAGCCGTATCGTGTTCAGCCACAGCCACAAGGGGGATAGCGTTCATACCTAAATCCTGGCTGACTGAAGATCTCAGCTGTCCATTGATTTTGGCCGGTTGGCTCACTTCTCCAAAAATATGGCCTGGCAGGCCCAATGCCTCAATAATGTGCTGATCCCACTGTTTGGAACGGGCATTAAACAGTTGGGTGGTGGTGGCATTGGTAAACTCACTTTGCTTCTCACCGGTTAAAAAAAAGCGTAACAGATCTGGGATCATCAGTAAATGCTCCGCCTGATCAAGAATAGGAGAACCCGCCTTCCGCATAGCATACAAATGGTAAATGGTATTGATTGGCATAAATTGGATTCCGGTCCGGCTAAAAAGTTCTTTTTTACTGATTATCTGGCTTACTTCTTCCATCATCCCTGCCGTCTGCGGGTCACGATAATGGTATGGATTGCCGAGCAGTTCATCATTTTTACCTAAGAGACCGAAATCGATGGCCCATGAATCAATGGCCATGCTGCTGATGTGATCATATCCTGCATATTTACACTTTAACAACCCTAGCTGCAGTTCATGATAGATGCGCAATATATCCCAGTACAAGTGGGAGCCCACTTGTACGGGATCATTAGCAAAACGGTGAATCTCTTTAATATCCAGCCGCTCACCATTAAAACGTCCCACCACCGCTCTGCCGCTTGTGGCCCCCAAATCATAGGCTAAGGTAATCACCAGCTGGCCCCGCCTTTGCCTCTGGAGGCGATTTTTTCGGCATATCCGCTATCCAGATAAGCTTGCATGGGATCGACCGGTACACCCATCTCCTCCCGCACCGCAGCCAAGAGCGGGGTGACATCCTGTTCAAACGCCTGGCGAACGGCATGTTCTGCAGCAAGAACATCCTGCCTTTCTTGGGCCTGGCGGACTTCGTCAAAGTTAATCAGCAAGGCCTTGGCATACTGCGTCTGGACATTCAATACGGAGCGGATCATAGCCGGGATTTTGGGTTCAATATTATGACTTTGGTCGATCATGTAGGCAATGTTCTCAGCGGTTTTCCGCACGGCTGGATCAGCGTCCTGACCAGCGTCCAAAATCTGATAAAAAATGAGAAACAGTTCATACGGATTGATGGTCCCTACAATCAAATCATCATCGGCATACTTTCTGCTGTTAAAGTGAAAGCCACCCAATTTCTTCTCATCAAGCAAATAGGCCACAATGTGCTCTACATTGGTGCCTGGCGCATGATGGCCGGTATCCACCAAAACCTGGGCCTTTTCCCCCAGTTTAAGCGCCATATCGTAGGCCATGCCCCAATCAGCCAGATCGGTATGATAAAAAGCCGGCTCAAAAAATTTATATTCAATTAACATGCGCATGTCAGGAGTTAATGCCTGGTACAGTTCGGCCAACGCTTCCAATATCCAACGTTTCCTGGTGCGGATGTTGACCTGTCCCGGGTAATTGCTGCCGTCGGCAAACCACAGACTAATGGTGTTTGAGCCTACCACTTTGGCTATTTCCACACACTCCAGCAGATGGTTGATGGCCTTTTGTCTGATTTGAGGAATGGAGTTGGTCACGCTGCCGAACATATAGTCATCGTCCTGAAACAGATTGGGGTTAACAGCACCAATGGACAGGCCTTGTGCCTGGGCATGCGCTTTTAATTTTTCATAGTCGTCCACTTTGTCCCAAGGGATATGAATCGCCACTGCCGGACAAAGGCCTGTCAAGCGGTGAACCTGAGCCGCATCATCAATTTTCTCAAACGGGTTACGGGGCACCCCAACCTGCTGGAACACTTTAAACCGAGTTCCCGAATCACCGTACCCCCAAGAAGGCGTTTCAATCTTTAAGGCCTTGAGTTTCTGCTTGACCTGTTCAAGGTCAATGCCTCTGTCCTGCTGCTGTTGTTCAAACAGGGCATAAGCCTTGTCATGCATTTAAAAATCACTCCTCTACTCTCAAAAACTGTATAGATATGCTTTATTACCGGACAAAGGCAGCGGGCACGCCTCCGTCAACGGTCAGCATACATCCGGTTGTTTTAGCCGCTCTATCAGAGGCGAAAAACAGAATGGCTTCAGCCACATCTTCTGGAAAAACATTGACCTTTAGCGTGGTGCGTTCTCTGTAAAATTCATCCAGTTGGTCAGGTTTAATCCCATAGGCAGCGGCCCGTTCTTCACGCCATTTGCTGTTCCAAATAGCTGAGCCTTGCAAGACGGCATCAGGCAGAACGGCATTGACCCGGATACCAAACTCTCCCCCTTCAGCAGCGATGCAGCGGGCCAGATGGACTTCGGCCGCTTTGGCTGCACTGTAGGCAGCGGCATGCTTGCCGGCATAAACCGAGTTTTTGGAGCCGACAAACACCATGCTTCCACCGCTGGATTGCTTCTTCATTATTTTGAAAGCCTCTCTGGCCACCAGGAAGTAACCGGTGTTAAGGACATCCATGTTCAGTTTCCATTCTTCTAGCGTTGTCTCGTCCAATGGACTGGAGGTAGCCAAACCTGCGTTGTTGACCACAATATCCACGCCGCCATAGGTTAAGACTGCCTGTTTGAATGCCCCGGCGACCAGATCTTCCTTGGTCACATCAGTTTTGACACCGATCGCCCGCCCCTCACCGTATGTTTGAATAAGATCTTCTGCTAATTGTTGTGCCCCTTCCTCATTCAGGTCGACAATGACAACATGAGCCCCCTTTTCCACCAGACGGCGGCAGGTGGCGCTGCCAATGCCTCCCGCTCCACCGGTCACTAAGGCAACCTGCCGGGAAAGTTCTTTTTCAGGGGGAGCCAAGCTTAACTTATACAGTTCGAGTGGCCAGTACTCCACATCATAAGATTCCTTTTCATTGAGCGACACAAAACGCCCGAGGGTGGTGGCTCCTCTCATCACGGCAATGGCCCGGTGGTAGAGTGCACCACTCACTTTGGACATAAACCAGTTTTTTCCTGTGTTAATCATGCCCAGGCCAGGAATCAGGATTACACGTGGTGCAGGCTCGGCCATTTGGTCACCTTCGTTTTTATTGCGTTCAAAGTATTGTTGATATTCCTCCTTAAAGCGAGCGATGCCTTCTTTTAATTTGCTGATGAGTGTTTTCGTGTCTTCCTGCCCTGGATGCCAGTCAATATAAAGAGGCACCCGTTTGGTGTGAACGAGATGATCAGGGCAGGCGGCACCCACTTGTGATAGCGCAGGCGCATCATGGCTGTTCACAAACTGCAGCACATTTTCTGCATCATCAAAGGTGACAATCGCCTTTTTCTGGCCACTGACCTCACCGCGGATCACAGGCAGAATCTCAGCCAGTACCGCTCTACGCTCCTCAGTCGGCAACGCTTGGTACTTCGCTCCGCCAAAGAGCCTCTCCTCATCCACCCGGGATTCGATATACCGTTCAGCCTCCTGAATAATGGAAATGGTGTTATGGTAACACTCTTCAGCCGTCTCTCCCCAGGTCACCAGGCCATGTTTTTCCATCAGGACCAATTCCGCCTTGGAGTTATTTTTTACCCCTTCAGCAATCATTTTTGACAGGGTAAACCCGGGACGGACATACGGCACCCAAACAAAGCGGTCACCAAAGATTTCTTCGGCAATGGCTTTGCCATTATCCGCACAGCAAATGCTGATGATTGCGTCAGGATGCGTATGATCCACATGTTTGAAGGGCAGAAAAGCATGCAGCAACGTCTCAATTGAAGCCCGCGGGTGTGTGCTATCAATCATACAATGCGAAAGGTAAGCCACCATCTCTTCATCGGACATCTCGTCCCTCTCCAATAAAGGACGGATATCCTCCAGTCTTAGACCGGTGAAGTTGTTGGCCTTCATGGTAGCCAGGTCAGAACCACTGCCTTTAACCCACATGACTTCAATTTCACGGCGACGGAAATCCAGCTCGGTTGTTTTCATAGAGGTATTCCCTCCGCCCCAGTTAGCCACTGAGCGGTCAATTCCCAGTAAATTGGAACGATAAACCAGCTCTTCCAGGCCTGTTAATCCTGCTGCTTTCTCCTTATCCCACATATTTTTAACCATATGATGACCTCCGACTTTTGTTTGTTTTTATTTGCGATTGTTTACATGTTTTTTATTTTAAATTATTTTGTTTATTTTTGAACATAGATTTGAAAAAAATTTAGCATTTTTATGAAACCCTATTAAAACTTACTGCAAAAAGGGACGGGGAAGCCTGATCAGACCAAGCTTCACCGTCTGTAATAAATGCAGAATTTTTGTGACTCCTCATTATTTATTTATAACGGTCTTCTAATAAACGTCCTTCCACTCATCAATGTTACTTGAATCAAATCTGAATGGGTCACCAAGCATGATCTGGCTGCCATCCCCATCTTCAACAACTTCTTTTTTGCCCAGTCTGCCGGCATCAAATGATTCCCCTGGCTCTCCGGTAATGATCCCCTCTACTAGAGCGTGTGCAGCATAGCCAGAGAGATACCCCACATCGATTGGGTTCCACAAATACATCCATTGGCAAACCCCATTTTCAATGTATTCCGCCATTTCGCTGGGAAGTCCAAGACCGGTCAATTGAACCTTTCCTTGTAAACCTTTATCTGTTAAAACTTTGCCTGCGGCTGCAATTCCAACAGTTGTTGGAGCAATAATCCCCTTCAAATCAGGATAAGATCTTAACAGGGCTTCAGTTTCAGCCACACTTTTATCTCGAAGATCATCCCCATAGGCTATTTTGACCAGTTCAATATTTTCATACTTTGGATCCTCCAGCTCTTTTTTCATCCAATCAATCCACAAATTTTGATTCGTTGCTTGAGAGGTTGCACTAAGAATGGCAATCTGACCTTCTCCACCAATCATTTCATGAATCGCTTCAATTTGAATACGTCCAATACGCTCTGGGTCTGCTTGGTTAACATGAACCATCCGGCTCTGGGTATTGACGGCCGAGTCTAGCGAAAGAACCTTAATACCCCGATCCATTGCTTTCTTAAGGGCAGGCTGAAGGGCATCAGGATCATTGGCCACAACAGCAATCGCATCCACTTGTTGAGCAATGAGCTCCTCAATAATTTGAATTTGAGCCTCTGCTGTCGGTTGGTCAGGAGCTCTTAAGATCGCTTCTCCTCCAAGTTCTTCAATCGCGTTTTTAAATCCCTCCATCTGTTTTTCGCCGTAAGGATTACCAGTGTTTTTAAAAATAATGGCATACTTTTTCTTCTCTTCCCCGGTGCTATCGCCGCCATTTTTAGTGTCCCCCTGGTCGTTAGTATCGGTTGTCGTACCGCATGCGGCTAACAGCCCCAGCATGAGTACAAATGATAGAGTCAATAACAGCCACCTTCTCATTGTGATACCCCCCTTTAATAGATTTGACTTTTTATACAAAGCAGCTTGCGCTGTTTTGTATCTTTTATCAAGCATTTCTCGAAATTAAGCACGGCCCCATCTCAGATTAGTCAGTGATACAGCTATAACGAGTAATAAGCCAATGATAATCAGCTGCGTTTGGGCAGCAACATTGAGGAGTCCCATGCCATAACGCAAGAAACCAACTAAAAAGATAGCAATAATAGGGCCAATCATCCGTCCTTTGCCACCTGCAGTGCTTACACCTCCCAGAACAACCATTGCAATAACTTCAAGCTCGTACATCATGGCAATGTTAGGACGGGTACTCCCCATTTTGGAGGTCAGGAATAATGCAGTCAGAGCAGCCATCAGACCTGTAAGGGTAAATACAATCAATTTGATTTTGTCTACTTGAATACCCGAAAAACGGCTGGCTGTTGGGTTATTTCCTATAGCATAGACATATCTGCCAAATGTTGTTTTATGCAGCAAAAGAGCAAATATAACAGCAAACACGGCGAACACGATAAGAATAAATGGAAGCGGTCCTACATACCCCCATCCCAAAAAACTGAACCATTCCGGGAAGCCGCCTATCGCTTGATCTTCAAGGAGTACGTAAGCAATGCCACGGTATAAAATCATGGTGACCAAGGTGACGATTACGGCCGACAATTCTTTAAATTTAACAATTAGCAACCCGTTAAACAGTCCACATAGTGTACCCACCGCCAAACAAATCAAAATAGCTAAACTCATTGGGACACCCATGCTGTAAAAATAGGCCATCGTCACCGAAGAAACGGCCACTATTGATGCAACAGAAATATCAATATCAGCCAAAATAATGACAAATACCATGGCCAGAACAATAAATGCTTTGTCCAGAAAAGTCATTGTGGCATCCCTTAAATTGTAAATATCTGAGTAACCGGGAGCCAAAAAAGAGAAACTGAGGTTCACGATAATAAAGACGAGTACCAGCATATATTCCCACTGCAAAAAGTGCGTTTTCCAATTAATCTGTTTACTATCCAAGAGCACTCTGGATTGCATGATCTAAATTTTCCTCCTCATCAGGTTGTTTCGTTCTACGCCTCTCTTAACCAAAGCATTTACAAGTACAGCAACCAAAATTATGGCTCCTTGAATCGCCATTTGCCAGAATGGAGAAACATTAAGCAGAGGCAATGCATTGTTTAAAATCCCCAAAAGTAAAGCACCAAGAAGTACACCTGATATTTTTCCTGTTCCCCCGGCTATGCTAACCCCACCCAAAACACATGCAGCGATAACCGTTAATTCATACCCCATTGCAGTATCAGGTTGAGCTGATGCAAATTTAGAGACCCACAACACACCTGACAAACCGGCAAGCCCCCCCATAATGGTATAAACTAGAAACAAAATTTTAGTATTGTTTATTCCACTGACCTTTGCTGATTCAGGATTGCTTCCCACAGCATAAATCTGCCTTCCTGTTCGGGTGTGGTTAACAAAGTAGTAGAAAATGACATAGACCATGATTGCAATGAAAACCAGTGTATTGATGCCAAGGATGCTTCCTGTGGCAATAGATTTGAAACTGGCTGGCATTTCATTGGCACTGACCCACTGACCTCCGCTGATCATAAATGTCAGTCCGCGATAAACGTTCATCATGGCTAATGTAGCAATGATAGGCAATATGCCAGCCTTAGCCACAAGAACACCTAAAACGTTTCCACAAATTATACCCACTAATATACCAAGCAAAATGGCCATAAAGACAGGCAGATCTGGATAAGAACTGACGGTTAACGCGGTGATCATCCCCGATAAGGCCAATGTTGCGCCAACAGACAAATCAATACCCCTGGTTACAATCACGAGCATCATACCAACAGCCAGAATGCTGAGAATAGCCGTGTTGGTTAGCATGTCCCTTAAATTATCCAAAGTCAGAAAACTCGGGTTTCTCAGTTGGATCAAAACAGCAAGTATGACTATAAAACCTAACAAACCAACTTCCCTGTACTTAGCAATACTGATACTGATAGTTGTCCTTTCAAGTATTTTTTCAGCCATTGACGTCCCCCACTTTGACATGTTATACTGCCGTATCCTGCACACCAGTGACCGCGTTTTTTATCATTGCGGCTTCTAAAATGGTTTCTTGGGAGGCATCTTGTGCCTTAAGTGTAGCGGTCACCCTGCCCTCACGCATAACCACAATACGATCACTCATCCCGATCACTTCCGGCATTTCTGAAGAAACAAGAATAATCCCGTAACCTTGGGCTGCCAGATCACTGATGATCTCATATATGGCTGATTTAGCACCAACGTCGACACCCTTGGTTGGTTCATCAAGAATAATAATATCCAAGTCAGCAGCCAACAGTTTGGCAAAAACGACTTTTTGCTGGTTTCCCCCTGATAAAGAACTGACTTTATCAAAGATACTATTAGCTTTAACCTGAAGTTTTTCACTAAGTTTTTTTGGCTACACTGGACTCACTTTTATCCTTTAACCACCCATGTTTAGAAAATTTCCCCAATGTAGATAAAGTAATGTTTTTATCTAAACCCCAGTCAAGTATCAAACCTTGTTGCTGTCTGTCTTCTGGTAAATAACCAATTCCAAAACCCATGGCCTGCAGCGGATTGGTGATTTGAATCCTTTTTCCTCTCAAATAGATGGCTCCCCGATCATAAGGGGTAAGGCCAGCAATAGCTTGACAAACTTCACTTCGCCCTGCGCCAACAAGTCCCGTAATACCCAAAATTTCACCCTGATGCAGTGTAAAAGTTACATCTGCAAAAAAACCTGTCTTACCAAGACCTTTCACCCGCAAAAGCTCTTCTCCTATTTTGTTTTCCTTTTTAGGGTAAAGTTGAGTGACTTCCCGCCCTACCATGGCAACGATCAACTCTTCCTTAGTAATATCATTAACGCCCCACGACCCAATATATTTCCCATCCCTTAAGACAGTCACTTGACTGGCCAGCCTGTACATATCTTCAAATCTATGGGTGATAAAAATCACAGATACTCCTTTATCTCTCATCTGTTCTGTAATCCGGTACAACTCTTCACTTTCTCTTGCTGACAGCGCTGCTGTCGGTTCATCCATAATCATAATCTTGGCCTCTGTAGAGAGTGCTTTGGCAATCTCCACAATTTGTTGCTGGGCAACACTTAACCCGCTCATTTGTGTTTTGGGGTCAATATCAGTTCCCAGTTCACGTAACAATTCTCTTGCCTTTTCATGCATTTCTTTCCACAGCAATCGCCCTGTCCATTTGTCAATTCTTTCATGCCCCATAAAAATATTTTCAGTTACAGTCAGGTCTGGAAAGCAGGTCACATGCTGATAAATGGCTGCAATTCCTAATTTTTGCGCATCTTTAGGATTGTTTATCTCCACCTTTGTCCCATTAAAATAGATTTCTCCCTCGTCAGGAGAATGGACTCCAGTAATAATTTTGATAAAAGTGGATTTACCTGCTCCATTCTCCCCCATTAAAGCGTGTATCTCTCCTGGCTTTAGCCGAAAGTGAACATTCTCTAAAGCTTTTACACCTGGGAATGATTTGCTTATTGATTTCAATTCCAGAACATATTCAGACATGACTCGCTACTCCCATCTCCTTATTGTCGTTTTTTACCGGCAAATGGTGACGTATTCCACACCAAGAATCTCGGCCACCTTTTCAAATAATGAGGCATTGTGTCCAATAGACAAGGCACAATGATGAGTCGGTGCCTCAGCAAACCAACGGCTCATATACTCATCCGGATGTAAGGGAAACTTAACGGGTGTTTGAGTGTTTCCGATTCGCATAATCTCGCCATTTGTTGATTCGCCTTGACTAATGATCATTTTCAGCTTTCCCTCTCCGGTTTGGGTGATATTTAAAGTGGTCACCGGTCCTGTTCTTACTTTTGCTTCTACGGAAATTCCACTACCTTGCTTCCCGTGATACAAACCCATGCCCCTTAAAATGGGTTTACCTTGGGAAATGGCAATATGAAAAGGACCATCATGCCCCAACAGTATCGTTTGGTCAATATAGTCAACCACTACAATCTCTGAGTAACTGCCTCCCCGTCCTAAAATATCGCAAATCTTCATGGCCACAGCTGTTTTAAGATCTCCTTCTCCGGAACAAGGAATCCCTTTGGCTGTTAGTAGCGAATGCCCCAAGATAAATCCAGCCTGCAACTTCTCATATTCACTGCCGGGAGAACCATGGTAGTAATAAGTAAGGGAATCTAAATCATACGCTTTAACCAGTTTTTCCTGAGCGACTGCAACCGTACAGGACCACTCCATTTGTTCATCAGTTGGTTTTCTGGCAATGGGGTCGGCTGGAGAATCCCCGCTGATTTCAAACATAGTCTTAACCTCTTCCATTTTGTTTCGTACTTCAGTAGGTGTCACTTCATCCACGAACTTGGCCAAATCACACATCTCCAAAATTTCAACATGCAATCCTGTTTGAGCTTGTATCATCGTAAAATCGCTGTACATATCTAACATCCCGTTATAGGTATTACCTAAAAATCCAAATCGGCTGTGTTGCAATGTACGTGCAACGCCTGCACTAAGTATCCATTCTTCAATTTCTTTCCATGCCCGGATAGCTTCAGGGCGTTCATGAGTCGTCTCATTGGTAAGGGAGATGGAAGGGGTATAGTCCAAACCAAGCAAACCATTAATGACACGGAAAGGAATACCCGCCCGATTGAAGGCGTTAGATAACTCAGAAACAGGACAAGCACCGCAATGTGCCAACCACTCTCCTGTGGTTGTTTGAGCATAATTAATTCTTTCAGTAGGCTGTAGATTAAGAATGATAACAGGTTTCTGACAAATTTGATGAACCGGTAACACAGCTGCGCTGGTGGAATAGGTGGCTGAATGACAAAAGATAATATCTACACTATTTTTGTTAAACCACTCTCCTGCTTCCCGAGCTTTACCTTCAGTGTCAACAAGACCAAAATTATAAACCTCTCCAAATGTTTGCATTTTATTCTCGATAAATTGCCCGTACTCTAGCAATCTTTCCCTTAAGCCTTCAAACTGGTTCCAGTAAGCTTCAAGCCCGATAGAATATAAACCCACTCTCGCTTTTTTTGCCGGTTTGATTGGATCGAACATTTGGATTATCACTCCCAGCTTTTTAAATAAGGAATTTAATTTGAATCGTAATCGCTTACATTTTTGGACTAAGACTAGAATCTCTATTCATTTTGCTTCAAAGTGAAATACTTCGGGAATCACTTTTATCGTTCCCCCATCATGATGTTGAATTAACAAATCAGACATATACTTTTGCCATCTAATATTGGCTTCATGCCTCTCCAGTTTAGCCATAGCTTCATTAAAGTTTTCTACTTCCATATAAGCAAACAATGTTCCACCATCCATAAAAATACTGTACGTCTTAATCCCAACATCTTCAAAAGCTCGGAGCAACTCTGGATAAACAGCCTGATGCCGCTTGATGTACTCTTGTTGATCTTTCTCTCTGATACGCAATACAAAAGCTACTCTTTCCAAGAATCCTACCCCCTCCGAAAAATTTGAAATTGTTTTGTTTAATTCTGATTTAAAATAATATTATTTTATGTTTTTGTTTGTTTGTTTTTGATTTTATTTATATTGAATTATAAATGGAACTAGATTTAAAATCAATATTTTAATACCAAAAAAGTTAGACATTTTAAAAAGATTGTCACTCAGCAACAAAGGCTGAGCCATAGGTGGTATCACCTTGGATCAGCCCCTTGCTCATTCTATTAAAATGCGCTTGCCCTGCTAACATCTTTATCCTATCTCCGCAACCTTCACAATTGGAGACTGTCTTTTCAGTGATTATGGAAATTATTTTTTATTAAACGAATAATAATAGAAAAATGGCTTAATATGAGAGGCAACTGCATATGCAGGGTGGAAGGTGACCACTCCCTTTTTTATTTTAAGAAGGGAGTGGTACAGGTAAAGCTGACCATATACGATGTGTGAGTCAAGTCTTCGTGGGGTGCTCTCGACATTTCTGAGAATGGAAAAATGACCTTTTTTGAACACCAAAAAACAATGTTCAAAGCTTGTGCTCAAATTGCCTGCAGGGCTTGCAACACATCTGCCTTCAGGTCCTCGATATGCTCGATGCCGACTGATAAGCGTACGTAATTGGGCGGAATCCCGGCAGTACGCATTTGCTCCTCGGTCATGACGCCTTCCCACATCGCCGCTGTATGTACCACCAGTGAATCAATCCCTCCCAGGCTGACAGCATTAGGGATCAGTTTTAATGCAGAGACGAAGCGCTGCGTCTCCTCATACCCACCTTTGATGGCAAGGGCAATCACCGCCCCAAAACCGCGCATCTGGCGTTTCGCCAACTCATGTTGCGGATGGCTGGTAAGACCTGGGTAATACACCTGCTCGATCTGCGGCTGTGCCTCGAGAAACTCGGCCAGGGCAAGGGCATTGGCGTTAATGCGTTCAATCCTTAACGGAAGTGTACGCAGACCGCGCAAAAGCAACCAGGCATCCATTGGCGAGAGAACGGAACCGATGGAGATATGCGTCTGCCAAATACGCTCTGCCAACTCCTCGCTGGTGCAGATCACACCCGCTGTTAAATCATGGTGTCCGCCTAGATATTTGGTTGCGCTGTGAATGACCACATCCACACCCAGATCATGGGGACGCTGATTGATCGGTGAGGCGAAAGTGTTGTCGGCCACAACGAGGATGCCACGAGGGCGGGCCAGCTCCACTACGGCGGCCAGATCGGTAATCACCAAAGTTGGATTGGCTGGCGACTCCGTCATGATAAGCTTTGTATTAGGTCGAAGCGCTGCTTCAAAGGCCGAGATGTCGGCTTGCTCGACCAATGTCACTTCGACACCAAAACGAGGCAGCATCTCGTCCATGATTTTGGCGGTACTCATATAATGCCTGGTCTGTGCGATCACATGGTCGCCTGCGCTGACCAGCGTAAGAAGAGTTGTGGCAATCGCCCCCATTCCGGAACCGGTTACCAGTGCGGTTTCTGTGCCTTCAAGCTCAGCCATTATCTTCTTAACCCGCTCATGTACTGGATTACCGTATCGGGTGTAATACCTGGGATGGCTGGAAGTTCCGGCCATTTCCGCAAATTGGGCGGAATTTTGCGCACGGAACGTGGCTGAGTAATAAATGGCAGGAGCCACCGTGCCATCATTGGTCACCCAATCATCGCCATGTACCACCAAGGTTTCGTCCCGGAGTTCATCAAGATTGAACTGCTCATGAGGATCATGTTTGTTCATACTCACTCACACCTTTTCTTTATATTTTATTCTATATCTTCCAGCCGCTCACCACTTTGGCTCCCAGGCAGCTCTTAAAATGCTCCACTGCCCAGCGATGACCTTCCTGGTTGAAACTTTGCACCGCATCCTCGTGCACCACGATGTTAAATCCTTTGTTATACGCATCTACAGCCGTATGCAACACACAAATATCCGTGCACACGCCCACTAAATGAAGAGTGTTGATTCCCCGCTCCCTTAACTTAATCTCCAGGTTGGTACCGGCAAAGGCACTGTAGCGGGTTTTATCCAGCCATAAGATTTGTTGCTGATATTGGGGATTGTTTTTAATCGTGTCGTAATACGCTCCAAGCGCCCCGTACTGGTCCCGCCCTTTTGTCTCACGGATATTGTGGGGCGGAAACAACTTTGTTTCAGGATGGTAGGGATCCCCTTCATCATGGACATCAACGGCAAAGACGACGTAGTCGCCGTTTTCCACAAATTGCTTGGTAAGCTCTGTAATGCGCTCTTCAATGGCCTGCCCCGGCTCCCCGCAGGTCAGCTTTCCGTCGTCAGCGACAAAATCATGCGTATAATCAATGATAATCAACGCCTCCATGGCATTCACTCCCCATCAAATACAATTTTAACAGTATCCGCTATCGATATTCTTCAGTATGCTGTTTAAACCATTCAATAATATCAGAAAATTCAAGGTTCCCATTGGCCACAAGGACGATGAATACTTCATTTTCATCATCATCGGGTATGATCTTATAGCCATTTTTCTTTAAAAAGATGTCGGTAGCAACAAATGCTGTTCGCTTATTTCCGTTAAAAAAAGGATGGTTTCTTACTAACGATTCGAACAAAGCAGCTGCCTTTTCAAATAAGGTTGGGTAAGCCTCTTGACCAAATACGGTCTGTTGGGGCCGGTAGACTGCTGATTCAAGCAAACCTTGGTCTTTGATTCCTGCTTGCTCACCTTCTCCATACTTCTTCATCGCCATAAAATGAATGACTGCCACATCTCTGGGACTCAAATACCTTGTGGCCATGTTATCTGTCCTTAAGTCTTTTTAATACCTCATGGTGTTCTTCGAAGGTTTCAGTAAGCATTTCCAACATCTCAGCATCCACTTGATCTTCCCATTTGACCTTTTTGGTAATCATAATTTGCCCATCCTTAACCTCAAATTCAAGTTCATCCCCACGTTTAATGTTAAAAGCATCAGTGATCGCTTTTGGCAAGCCGACACCCAAACTGTTACCCATTTGGGTCACTTTGCGAATCTCTTTTTTACTCATCGCATTCACACCCATTCTCTTTTGATCTCCTTTTTAGTTTAGTTTAAAATGTGGCTGTTTATACGTTCATACAATATATATGTAATAACATTATAACATGTATATTGGCAGCATTCAATCAATCCCAAAAAGAACCGCTGGCCAACACCTGCCAACGGCTACTCTCAAATCAAACAAACTCCCTTTCTATATACCTTAATCACCAATCTTGACCGCCACATTTTTCAACTGGGTATAGTTACGCAGAGCTTCCAAGCCTTTTTCCCGGCCAAAACCACTTTTTTTGTAGCCGCCAAAAGGCATCTCCACGCCCCCGCCAGCTCCGTAATTATTGATAAAAATCTGCCCGGCACGGATCTTCTTGGCCATCCTGTGGGCCCTGGCAATCTGCTTGGTCCAAATCCCAGTTACCAAACCGTACGGCGTGCCATTAGCCAATTGAACAGCCTCTTCTTCATCCTCAAAAAGAAACACCGTCAGCACAGGGCCAAATATCTCTTCCTGAGCCAGACAACTGTCGGGCCCCAAGCCCTCCACCACCGTCGGTTTAAAGAAAAAACCATGTGGTGCTTCCTCAACAAGCACTCTTTCTCCCCCGGTCAGGATACGTGCTCCTTCCTGCTTGCCTTGTTCCACTAACTGTTCAATACGGCTGCCCTGTTTGTCGTTAATGATTGGCCCCAAATCAGGGTTATTGATGCCAATGCCCAGAGTTAATGTGGCCATGCGCCGCACCACTTGCTCCACAAACTGATCATAGATGTTTCTATGGAGAATGAGGCGGGAACCAGCTGAGCAGGTTTGTCCGGCGTTTTGTACAATGGAACGGACCACCCAGTTTAACGCTTCCTCTTGGTCACAATCGTCAAAGAGAATATTGGGAGATTTGCCGCCCAGCTCCATGGTGACCGGTTTAATATTGCGGCTGGCCGCTGCCATCACCTTACTGCCCGTTTGCACAGACCCCGTAAAAGTGATATGGTCCACATCCGGATGATTGGCCAGGGCATCGCCCGCTTCATGGCCATAGCCGGTCACCACGTTATACACACCAGGAGGAAAACCGGCTTGCTCCACCAAATAAGCCAAGTACAAAGCAGTCAAGGGGGTATCTTCGGCGGGTTTGATCACCACTGTATTTCCCGTGGCGATGGCAGCAGCCACACCTCTGCCTGTAATCTGCAAGGGATAATTCCAGGGCACAATATGGGCGGAAACACCGATTGGCTCCCGAACCGTGTAGTCTAAAATACCCGGGCTGACCGGAATGGTCTCTCCAAAAATCTTATCGGCCATTCCCGCATAATATTCAAAGTAACGGGCAGCAGCTTCCACATCGGCTTGGGCTTGGGAGAGAGGTTTTCCCGTATCCAGACTCTCCAGCTTGGCCAATGTTGCTTTTTCCTTGCGGATCAGTTGGGCCACTTGCCATAGCTTTCTAGCCCGCTCATCCGCTCTCATCTCCTGCCACTGGGCAGACTCAAACGTCTCCCTCGCCGCCTGCACAGCCCGGTCTACATCCTCTTGCCCTCCCCGGGGAACAGAGGCCAGCATTTCCCTGGTGGCCGGCTCAACTGTAGCAAAGGTTTTCTGGCTGACACTTTCAGTCCACTGGCCGTTAATATACATTAATGAAGGGATTGTACCAATATCTATTAAAGATTGAGCCATGGTCAAATTCCTCCTATCTATGATCTGCTGTCTATCATCATCCACTATATCGTCTATAATCCTCTGCCGCCATCTACATTCAAGATGGCCCCGGTCACAATTTGAGCTTCATCAGAGCAAAGGTAAACGGCTGCATGAGCGATATCCTCCGGTTTAATCAGCCGCCCCAGAGGTACACTCTGTCTATAGATTGATTCCTTCGTTTCTTCAACATCAGCCCCCGCAGCAGTAAATTGACCCAGCATCTGCGTATCCGCAGGGCCAGGATTAAGGGCATTGACACGAATGTTAAATGGTGCCAACTCAATGGCTAGTGCCTGTGCCAATGCGACCAGCGCACCCTTGGAAGCAATATAGGCATTCAGACCCGGGCGAGGACGCTGACTGGAAATAGAAGCGATGGGTATGATGACTCCCTGCTGTTGCTGTTTCATATAGGGTACTACCGCCTTGCTCAACAAAAAGGCAGATGTCACATTAACATCTATGATACGATGCCACTCTTCTTTACTCACTTCCTCGACCGGAGTGGCTGGCTGGGCAATACCTGCCGCATGTACCAACCCATTCACTTTCCCCCACTGGTTATGAACCTTTTGCACAGCCTGTGTGACGGCAGTTTCAGAAGTGACATCCACCTTGGCAATGATGAGACGGCTTTCGTCCATGTCATTAAACACCTGTTTAAGGGGATCCGTATTTAAATCCAGCGCCGCTACCTGAGCGCCTTCCCGTAAAAAGAACTCAACGATTTTAAGCCCCATGCCTCCTCCTGCTCCGGCAACAATCATTGTTTTCCCCTCAAGTCGCATTTGTCATCCTCCCTGCTTGTTATGCATATTCCTGATTTAAAAATTTAAGCGCCGCCTGACGATAGATTTGGGTTGTTACTGCTAGTTCGTCTAAATCAATATACTCGTCTATGTGGTGGGGGATTTCCCGGTCCCCCGCTCCTGTTGTCACAATGGGTACACCAGCCAGATGTAAAAAAGTTCCATCTGTAGCGCCAGGTACCCCGTTATAGACCGGCTGCCTGCCTGTCACCTGGGTGTACGCTGCCGCAATGGCCTGCACAATGGGTTGCTCCTTGTCCGTTTTGGTCCACGGCCGGTCCTCGATCACCTCAAACTCTGCCTTAAAATCAGGATCAAGAGCTGCTAAACGGTCCAGTACTCCTTGAATCTCTGCACTTAAGGTCTGGTGATCCTGACCAGGTATGGTGCGGATGTCCAGTGTGGCCAGGCACTGGTCAGGGACCACATTAATTTGCGGTTCTCCCTCCACAGGGGCCCGCAAAACAGTAGGCGTAATACTGGGCCAGCCTAACAGGGGGTGTTTACCCCAACGTTGTTTCTCCCTCTCTTCCAACTTCTCCAGCTCACAGATGACACGGGCCATGCGTGTATTGGGATTCACACCACTCAAAGGAATGGCGCCATGGGCCATTTTGCCAAAGGTTTTCAATACAACCCGCATGGCTCCCTTTTGAGCAATACAGATGTGATTTTCCTCCGGTTCACAAATAATGGCACCATCCACTCCTCTGGCCCAACCCCGTTCAATAAAATGCTTAATGCCACTCATCATGCCTTCTTCATCACAAGGCACACAAAGGATGATTTTCCCATTAAATCTTTCCCCATCCCGCATAATGGAGTGAACAGCCGTAATGGCTGCAGCCAGATTGCCTTTGGTATCGTTTGTGCCGCGGCCATACATCCGGTTTCCTGCAATGCGTCCTTCAAAAGGAGGGTATGTCCAGGCTGACGGATCCCCTTCTGTGACCACATCAGTATGTCCCTCAAATAATAAGGTTTTTCCTGGACGTTTGGAATCCAGGATGCCAATCACATTAGGACGTCCAGGTTCTACTTGTTCCAGATAGACCTCCAACCCCAAATTTTTTAGATAATCATAAACAAATTGAGCCACTTTGCTCTCGTTTCCATCGGGATCACCGGGCCGGTACACACTGGGAATACGTACCAGGTCTTGTGTCAGCCGGATCACTTCGGCTTTATCCCGTTGGAATCGCTGTTCTGTGTAGACGGACATGCTATGGCCCCCTTTGTCCCTGTTGAAAGACTTGTTGTTTCAGATATGACATCTGCTCTTCTATGACACCTGCTTCTTCCCTACGCTCCCCAGAAACGTGACACTACCTCCTGTTGCTGAGCCATAGTGCGGTGTTGGGTCAGCAAACTGGCAGCCACATAACCGATGAAGCCTAGCACAATGGGCAAGACAACACCGTGCATGCCCAACGGATTTTTCCAAAACAGATCAAAGAGAATATAAGTTGAAACGCCTACGATGATGGAAGCTAGAGCGCCATATTTGTTCCCTTTTTTCCAATACAGACCCATTATGATCGGCCAGATAAAGGCAGCCTGCAATCCTCCAAAGGCATACAAATTCAGCCAGATCAAAAAGTCAGGCGGATTGACGGCCATGAAAAAGACGATTAAGCCCAAAACAGCAGTGATGGTGATACTGAGACGCTTAACAGTTTGTTCTGTTGCCTCCGGCTTAATATAGTTCACATACACATCCTTAACAATGGACGAGCTGACCAGGAGCAGCAAGGAGTCGACTGTGGACATGATGGCAGCCATTGGCGCGGCCAAGACGACCCCAGCCAGCCATGCGGGCAGAACTTCCATGGCAATGGTGGGCATCACCGTATCACCCACTTCAATACCCGGAACAACAGCCCGGCCAAATACACCCACCAAATGCATGCCCAGCATGATCAGGCCCACGACAATGGTGCCAATAATCAGAGCCCGGTGCATCGCCTGTGAGCTTTTATAGGCCATAGCACGGACAGCCACCTGGGGCAAGCCAACAACCCCCACCCCAACCAAAATCCAGAATGAAGAGACGTAGATGGCCGATAATTGCTGTTCATGGCCATATGGGGTTAACAGATTGGGATTTTCAGCAGCCAGCTCACTGATAATATTGGATACACCTCCTCCAGCCACGATGGTGCCGATCAAGATCAAGATGGTGCCAAAAAACATGACAATCCCTTGGATGGTGTCCGTAATGGCCACGGCCCGGAAGCCCCCGATAGCCACATAGACAAGCACGACCACAGCGAAGATAAACAAGGCAGCGGTGTAAGAAAGACCGGTCACTGCCTGGATAAGGCGCCCTCCCCCAATCCACTGGGCAGCCATGATGGCAAACATAAACATAATGATGCTGGCCGAAGAGAGCAGAACCACCCATTTGCTCTGATAGCGTTCTTTCACAAAATCTACCAGAGTGACCGCCTTAATTTTACGGGCCATAATCGCAAACTTTTTACCCAGCACAGATAAAGTAAAATACCCGGTGACCAACTGGCTCATGGCCAATAAAACCCAGCCAAAACCAACCGTATAGGCCACACCGGGCCCCCCAATAAAACTGCTGGCACTGCCATAGGTGGCCACCATGGTCATGGCCAGCATCAAGCCTCCCAGTTCCCGGCTGCCCAAAAAGTATTCCTGCAAAAAAACAGGCGCCTGTTGGATCCGCTTGGAGGCATAAATTCCGACGGCAAAGACGACAATTAAAAACACAAGTAATGGAATGGCAACCGGCCAGTTCACTTCAGACCGCCTCCCTGATCGTCATCCAAAGGCACTTCCTTGTAGAAAAACTTAACCGCCAGAAAAACGATGCAACTGAAGACAACGAATCCCAAGACACAACTGAAGAAAAACCAGGCAGGAAGCCCCAATATATAGGTATACTCCTCCACCGGTTTAGAACCGAGACCGTAAGCAAAAGCAAACCACCACATAAAATTGGCCACAGCAATGACAATGCCGATGATCGCCTCCCGGTGGGAGACCTTAAAACGGGGATCTTCCTGAAACTTGGTGTCCAATCCTTGATCGCTGTTAGGCTTGTCAGCCATCTTCATCCTCCTCTCAAGGACTCTGTCTATTGTTAAAAAGGGTGGGAACATGATTTATCCGAATTCCACACCCCTTGGTCTCATTTTTGTCTGTCAATATCCACTATTTTGGTCGGATTGAGAATATTGTTGGGATCCAGTGCTTGTTTAATAGAAGCCATGACCTGTACAGCAGGACCATGTTCCCTCTCTTGGTACTTCTTTTTACCCACACCCACACCATGTTCTCCAGTGCAGGTTCCGCCCCGGGCCAAAGCATCCTCAACAATGTGCTCATTCACCTGTTCCGCTTTGCGCATTTCTTCCGGGTCTTGCCTGTCAATCATCAATACCACATGATAATTGCCATCTCCCACATGCCCCAGAATGCCACCGTTTAACCCTGATTCTGTCACCACCTCTCTGGCCCGGCGGATGGCGCCGGCCAGTTCTGAAATGGGCACGCAAACATCTGTGACCATGATCTTTTTGCCTGGGAAGCTGTGTACATAGGCATAAGCCAGATTATGACGCGCCTCCCACAGACGGTTGCGCCCCGTTGTATCTGTTTCAAATTGAATATCATCACACCCCATTTCAAAAACAAGCTCTTTGGTAAAAGCGACATCTTGCTTGAGTCCGTCTTCATTGCCATGGAATTCTAAGAATAACGTAGGCGCTTCCTTATAGCTAGTGCCGCTGAATTGGTTCACCTGCCGCACAGATTGTTCATCAACCAGTTCCACCCGGGCTACGGGAATGCCAGCTGACAAAATGCCGATCACCGCTTGTACCGCTTGGTCGAGCGTAGGGAAGGAAGCCCTGGCAGCCATGATGTGTTCAGGAATACCATACACTCTTAAGGTTAGCTCTGTGATACAGCCCAAGGTCCCTTCAGATCCCACAAATAATCCGTTTAAATGGTATCCGGAGGAAGACTTGGCCGCCTTGTTTCCGGTGTGAATCACCGTTCCATCTGCCAGCACCACTTCCATATCACGGACCTGATCCCGCATCACCCCATAACGTACCGAAGTGGTGCCACTGGCATTGGTTGCGGCCATCCCCCCCAACGTAGCGTCAGCACCCGGATCTACCGAAAAGAACAGACCATACTTTTTTAACTCTTTATTTAGTTGTGAACGGGTGACACCAGGCTGAACGGTAACCAGAAAATCATCAGGTCTAACCTCCAGGACTTTGTTCATCATAGAAAAATCAATCGTGATTCCTTTGTGGTAAGGGATCACATGTCCTTCCAGGCTCGTTCCTAATCCAAACGGCACAACAGGGATACGCTGTTGATTCGCAAAGCGCAAGATATCGCTGACCTCTTGAGTGTTCAGGGGAAAAACGACCACATCAGGCCGGCTGGGTTGATGATACGACTCATCCTGGCTATGCCGGTCAAGAACAGTCTCATTCGTCGAGACGCGGTCCTCAGCTGTTATTTTTTTCAGTTCTGCTACAAGATCCATGTCATCTGTACCTCCAATTCTGCCAATAATGTCAAGAAGCGGGATACAACAGGTCCTTCTTAAACAAGGTGTTTTTTCTGAAATCACATTCGCTTGGAAATAGACTTAATTTTATTATATTTAAATTTAAATATTGTTTGACAATCAGGTCAAGTCTTTAAGTTGCAGAATTTTTAATCATAATCCGGTTCCCGCCCAAGTATTGACAAAGTGCCTGCCATTATGCTTTACTAAAAGTAACCTCTTATGTAACCGGTTACACATCCTGATCAATCTTTGTTTCTTTTTATTTTGGCCAATGTGTAACCGGTTACACATTGGCATATAACTAGATTCTTCTCAGGTGATCATAATGTCGACAATCCGTGATGTTGCCAAACGAGCCCAAGTGTCTGTAGCCACCGTCTCTCGGGTGATCAATAACAGTGGATATGTTCAGTCCGAGACCAGAGAGAGAGTGCTTAAGGCAATGCAAGATTTGAATTATAAGCCCAATGCCATTGCCCAAAGCCTCAATCATAAAAAAACACGCAATATTGCGCTCGTTGTACCTGACATTACCAACCCGTTTTTTCCCGAGTTAGCCAGAGCTGTTGAAGACGTGGCACGCATCTATGGCTACACTGTCATTTTGTGTAATTCTGATGAAGACCTGAAAAAAGAACAGGGTTACATGGACATTATTCAACAGAAGTACATCGATGGTCTGATCCTTGTTTCCCATACACTTAAGCTTAATCATTTAATTGATGAAGTACCTGTTGTTCTACTGGACCGGCTAGTAGATCAAAACATTCCCACCGTAACAGCCAAAAATTATGAAGGTGCCATACTGGCCACCCGCCATTTACTGGACATAGGATGCCGAAAAATCGGTCACATTTGTGGCCCCAAATATATCCCCACTGCCCAACGTCGTTTGCAAGGGTACCTTCATGTTGTGGAACAGATGGAGTGGTTCTCTGATTCCTTAATCGTAGAAGGAAATTTCCAGCTGGAATTGGCTAAAGAAGCCACTCTCCACTTACTTGCCGAACATGCAGATATTGACGGAATCTTTGCTGGTAACGATTTGATGGCCGTTGGTGCCTTAAAAGCCATTCATCAAACAGGGCGAAAGGTGCCGCAGGATATTGCCTTGATTGGTTTTGATGGTATCTTTCTGTCCAAAGCGATGGAACCGGAATTAAGCACCGTTGCCCAGCCCATTTACGACATGGGAGCCATTGCTACACGGTTATTATTAAAAAAAATTGAGGACCAGCCCATCGATTCCGCATATCACGAGCTGGATGTCACCCTGCTGCAACGTGCATCTACTCGCCGGTAAATGACTACATGAAAGGAGCTTATGCCATGTCAAACAAGCAAGGAAACATCGTCGTAATCGGCAGCGTGAACATGGACTTGGTTGCCAAAACGGACCGCTTTCCGCAGCCAGGTGAAACCATCATTGGGCACCAGTTTTACCAAATCCCAGGGGGAAAAGGAGCCAATCAAGCTGTGGCAGCGGCAAGGCTGGGAGCTGAAGTCTCTTTTATTGGCTGTGTGGGAGACGATTTGTTTGGTCAGCAGCTGAGCAAGGGACTGGACAACGAAGGGATTAACCTCTCTGGCCTGCGGACCGTTGAAGGTGTCAGCTCCGGACTGGCCCATATCACCCTGACGGATACAGATAACACCATTATCGTCATTCCTGGAGCCAATGCCCACTGTACCCCTGAGCATATTGCCGCTCATGAATCTCTAATTGCCGGAGCAGACATCGTGCTAATGCAGTTGGAAATTCCACTGCAAACGGTGCAGTATGCTGTGCAACTGGCAGAACGCCACGGGATTCCTGTCATTTTGAATCCTGCTCCGGCCCATCCTTTGCCTAATGAACTGCTGCAGGGAGTTACATACCTTACTCCCAATGAAACAGAATTGGCCTTTCTGGCAGGAGGATTAGCAGCCTCAACTCACTCTCTTCAAATTCAACTGCAGGTGTTACTGAATCAGGGAGTTAAGCATGTTGTGGCCACTCAAGGTGAACGTGGTGTCCTATTCGGTTCCCAAGATAGTTCCTATATCCATCACCAACCGGCTCACCCTGTTCAGGCGATTGACACGACCGGTGCTGGAGATGCCTTCAATGCCGGGCTGGCTGTTGCTTTGGCTGAAGGAAATTCTTTGTCTGAATCAGTCACTTTTGCTTCAGCCGTGGGGGCCTTGGCTGTGACTAAACTGGGAGCTCAGCCAGGCATGCCCACCCGGGATGAGGTCATGAACTTTATCAAGCAGAAAGGATGAGACTCGTGAAAAAAACAGGGGTGATTAACAGCTCCATTTCTGCGGTCATTGCCCAACTGGGACACACTGATACTATTGTCGTTGCCGACTGCGGCTTACCCATTCCCGATCAGACCCAACGGATCGACATTTCCCTCAGACCTGGGACACCAGCGTTTATAGACGTATTGGAAACTATTTTGGATGAAATGAAGGTGGAACGTGCCATTGTGGCTTCAGAAATCACTCAACATAACCCTTCAATTGAGGCAAAGGTCAAATCCTGCATGGCTGACACCCCACTGGAGTATGTGCCCCATGAGGAATTTAAACAGCTGACCAAACAGGCAAAAGCGGTCATCCGTACAGGGGAGGCCACACCATATGCCAACATTATTCTCGTTTCCGGCGTCACGTTCTGAAGTTGATACAAAGGGAGGGTAACCCATGACGCTCTTGGTTGACATGCAGCATATCTACAAATCTTTTCCAGGTGTCAACGTGCTTAGTGATGTTCACTTCCAACTGCAAACAGGGGAAGTCCATGCCCTCATGGGGGAAAATGGGGCCGGAAAATCCACCTTGATGAAAATCCTAGGTGGGATCTACAGCAATGATCAGGGACACATCCGCATCAAAGGCCAGGAAGTGGACATTGATTCGCCAGTTAAGGCTCAAGCACTGGGCATCGCCATCATTCACCAAGAATTAAACCTTGTGCCTAACCTGACCATTATGGAAAACATGTTTCTGGGACGTGAAATGACCTGGGCAAAAACAGGCTGGGTAAAACGCAAGGACATGTATACCCAAACCAAAGCCTACTTAGAGCAGCTGGGTCTTGATCTTGACCCTGACACACCTGTCCACTCCCTATCCGTTGGGCAGCAACAGATGGTGGAAATTGCCAGAGCAGTATCCATGGATGCAGATATTCTAGTCATGGATGAACCTACTGCCGCCTTAACCCAGCGGGAAATTGAACGGCTGTTTAGCTTAATCAGCCAGTTAAAATCTGACGGGGTAGGTATCATCTATATCTCCCACCGCATGGAAGAAATTTTTGAGATTAGCGACCGTATTACTGTTCTGAGAGACGGCCACTATGTCGGAACCGAAAAAACTCAAGAAGTCACCCTGGAAACCCTGATCAAAATGATGGTGGGACGCCAAATAGGGGAACGCTTCCCTTACCAGCCGCCATTCGTGGGAGAGGAAGTATTGCGGGTTGAACACCTGGCACGCCAAGGCATACTAGACAACATTTCCTTTTCTGTCCACGCAGGTGAAATTGTGGGCATCGCCGGACTGATGGGCGCAGGAAGGACGGAACTGGTCAGAGCCATATTTGGTGCCGATCCCATATCCAGCGGAGAAATCTATCTACAGGGACAAAAGATTGACATCCGCTCACCCAGGGACGCCATTCAACACGGCATCGCCCTGGTGACCGAGGACCGCAAAGACCAGGGCCTGATCTTGGGGCTGTCTGTGCGGGAAAACCTTTCCCTGCCCAGCCTCTCCTCCCTGTCACGTTATACCGTGCTTAACAGCAGACAAGAAAGACAGCAGGTTAAAGCCATGATCGAGCGCCTGAGGATTAAAACATCTTCACCAGAACAGCATGTCCGCTCATTAAGCGGCGGTAACCAGCAAAAGGTGGTTATCGGTAAATGGCTGGGCATCATGCCTAAGGTGCTGATTTTGGATGAGCCGACCCGTGGGGTGGATATAGGTGCCAAAAAGGAAATCTATCAAATTATGAATCAGCTCAAAAGGCAGGGAGTGGCCATCATCATGGTTTCCTCCGAGCTGCCGGAGATATTAGGTATGAGCGACCGCATCCTTGTCATGCATGAAGGAAAACTGACAGCCGAGCTAACCAGAGAAGAAGCCAATCAGGAAAAAATTATGTATGCGGCCACAGGAGGCGTATAATCGATGAATGTTAACAAACAAACACTATCAATTCAGCTGCAAAAACTGGGTCCTTTCCTAGGGCTCCTCCTACTGATTATTGTGCTATCCATTTTAAGTCCTAACTTTCTAACCCTTAACAACATCCTCAATGTATTACGTCAAGTATCGATTAACGCTCTCATCGCTTTTGGTATGACCTTTGTTATTTTAACCGGCGGAATCGATCTGTCTGTTGGGGCCATTCTAGCCTTGTCAGGTGCCATGACGGCAGGGATGCTGTCCGCCGGTATGGACCCTGTCTTGGCTGTCCTGCTGGGTTTACTCAGTGGTACAGTGATGGGTGCATTAAACGGATTACTTGTGACCAAGGGCAAAGTTGCTCCATTTATTGCGACCTTGGCCACAATGACCATTTTCAGAGGATTGACACTGGTTTACACAGACGGCAGGCCCATCACCGGACTGGAAAGCGACCTCTTTCGCATGCTTGGGGCAGGTTACTTGTTTGTGATTCCGCTGCCTGTCATTTGGATGACACTGTCCTTTATCATCTTATATCTGATCCTGAAGAATACCACGATCGGACGTCACGTCTACGCTATTGGCGGAAATGAAGAGGCTACCCGGCTATCGGGTGTCAACGTTGACCGGGTTAAAATCTTTGTCTACTCTTTGACGGGCTTCCTCTCCGCCATGGCTGGCATCATCCTCACCTCCCGGCTTGATTCCGCCCAACCCACAGCTGGTTTTACCTATGAACTGGATGCCATTGCAGCCGTTGTCCTGGGAGGCACCAGTTTAACCGGGGGACGGGGATGGATTGTTGGCACACTTATTGGGGCCTTGATCATCGGCATATTAAACAATGGTTTAAACCTGCTTAACGTCTCTTCATTTTACCAGCAAGTGGTCAAAGGAGCCGTGATTTTATTGGCTGTGTTACTCGACCGCAAAAAAACTTACGCCTAAAAAATCCACTACGGATTTTTTAGATAAAACTACTTCAAAAGAAAGGGGTTATTACAATGAACAACCACTTTATTAAGCGTTTTGCTTTGCTCACAGTGCTCACCTTGCTGACTGCTGTATTGCTTGCTGCTTGCACCACCGAGTCCCCCGTCCCTGAAGATGACGGAACCACAGATGAAGGGGGCACAAGCGATGGTGAGCTGATCATCGGCTTATCCATTTCCACATTGAACAATCCGTTTTTCGTTACATTAAAAGAAGGAGCCGAACAAGCAGCCGAAGAACTGGGGGTCAGACTGATTGTGGTGGATGCCCAGGATGACCCGGCCAAACAGGTGGCTGACGTAGAAGATTTGGTTCAGCAACAAGTGGATGCTATTTTGGTTAATCCTACTGATGGGGCAGCCATTGTCACTGCGATCGAAACAGCTAACCAGGCCAGTATTCCGGTTATTACTGTTGACCGGGGTGCTGAAGGGGGCGAAGTATTGGCCCACGTTGCATCCGACAACGTGGAAGGCGGGAAAATGGCAGGCGAGTTTATTATCGAATTACTTGGAGGCAGCGGTAAAGTGGTTGAGCTGGAAGGAATCCCCGGAACGTCTGCTGCCCGTGACCGCGGCCAAGGATTTAATGAAGCCGTAGGAGATGCAGAAGGAATTGAAATCGTGGCCAGCCAGCCGGCTGATTTTGACCGCTCCAAAGGATTAACAGTGATGGAAAACATCCTGCAGTCCCACGCCGAAATTGATGCCGTCTTTGCCCACAACGACGAGATGGCCTTGGGCGCCCTGCAAGCCATTGAAGCGGCAGGACGGGACATCATTGTTGTTGGTTTTGATGCCACTGACGATGCCGTTCAAGCCGTCCAAGAGGGCCGCTTAGCTGCCACTGTTGCCCAACAGCCCAGCCTCATAGGCCAGCTGGCTGTTGAAACAGCAGTGAAAGCCTTAAACGGTGAAAGCGTTGATGAGATGATCCCGGTTGAGTTGGAACTGGTCACGGAATAAAGGCATATTCCAATCTAACAGTTTTGTACGAAATAGTCCCTTTCCGGGACTATTTCTTTGTTCAAAAATCGTCTTACTATTAGAATTCTCATCGCTATTGGTATAAATTTTTTGTATTAAAGAAAGAATAAAAGATGAAACACCATAAAGGGGTGGGAAGCATGGACCTGAAATTAAGTTCGGAAGAAGTGATCAGTCACATTCGGCAATTGCACCAAAAAGGTCAGCCACTGAATAAGAAAAAAGTGAAGAGAGACTATCCCGACCTGATGAAAAGTGCCCTGTATTACTACCCCAGCTGGGAACATGCATTGAAAGAAGCTGACGTCAACCTATAGATTTAACAGCCACGAAATTGAACAGGCATGTGACTCATGTGCCTCTCTTCCATGTACGTATATTTGCGCAGTCCTCAAATGGGGACTCTTTTTTTGTATAAAACAATCCATGGTTCCTGATCCAATAACAGTACATTCATGACGTCACTCTCCTTTCGTTCATCATTATCCTTTTACCACTCCGGCCATAAATTTAGAACATGTAACTACCGTTGTTTGAAGGATAAAAGTAAACCCAGGCCGATAACTAGGACCTGGGCTTTGCTATCTCATTATTCACCCTTATTTTTGTCCATGCTGACGTACATCATCCCAGCACTCCGCTTGGGCCAGACCTTCAATGCGGCTGGCATTGAAGACAGGATCTTTCCCTTCCCGCCGTTGTTCCAGATAATCTTGCAAAGCGGCAAACGCAAATTTGCCAAGCAAAGCAATGGCGATCAAATTGATAATGGCCATCAAGCCCATAAACAAATCAGCCATGTCCCATACCAGGGAAAGCTGGGCCACAGAACCAAAGGCGACCATAGCAATAACAGCCAAGCGGTACACGGTTAACCACGTTTTACTAGAGCGGATAAATTCGATATTGGTTTCCCCATAATAATAGTTCCCCACCAAGCTGCTAAAGGCGAACAGTAAAATAGCAATGGCCACAAAACCACTGGCCCAGTCCCCGACCTGCGTGCTTAAAGCCGCTTGGGTCAAAGCAATACCCGTCATTTCCTGATCCAAATATATACCGGACATCAATATGATAAATGCCGTGGCACTGCAGATGATCAATGTATCGGTGAAAACACTGAGCGATTGAATCAGTCCCTGCTTGACAGGATGGCTAACCGACGCAGTCGCTGCAGCGTTAGGCGCACTCCCCATACCAGCCTCATTGGAGAACAGGCCGCGCTTGATCCCGTTCATCAGGGCCGCTCCCAATCCGCCACCGACTACTTCCTGCAAACCAAAAGCGTTGCCCACAATCAGGATGACCACTTCAGGAATCATGGTGAAATTTTTCAGGACCACAAACAGAGCCACACCTATATAGAACATGGCCATGACCGGTACGATCACCGCTGTGACACGGGCGATGCGGTTAACCCCACCAAAGATGATAATGCCTAACAGCACAGCCAAAATAAGGCCCATCACACCGCGGTCAATTCCCCAGGCTTCCTCCAGTGCCAAAGAGATGGTATTGGCCTGAACGGAATTAAACACCAAACCAAAGGTGATGGTTATTAAAACGGCAAAAATAATACCCATCCAACGTTTATTTAAGCCTTTTTCCATATAATAGGCGGGCCCGCCTCGGAATCCGCTTCCATCTTTTACTTTATAAATTTGGGCAAGCGTACTTTCCACAAAACCGGATGCTGCCCCAATCAATGCAATTATCCACATCCAGAACACGGCACCCGGACCACCCAAAGAAATGGCCAGGGCCACACCGGCCATGTTGCCGGTTCCTACTCTTGAAGCTGTGCTAATGGTAAAAGCCTGAAAAGAAGAAACTGCTTTATTCTGTGTCGAATCGGGCGTCATCCCTTCCTTCAGCAAGCGAAACATTTCACCGACCAGTTTAAACTGCACAAACCGGGTCTTCAGAGAAAAATAAACGCCCAAACCAATCAACATCACAATCAAAACATACGACCAAAGGAGATCGTTTCCCCAAGCGATGATGGATTCTAAGATGCTCATCTCATTCCTCCTTGATTGCTTCATCTCCCCGACGATTATACTGTAGACGTAAACATCTGTCTATCAGTTAATCATATCTTTTGTTGGAGGTTAACAAGAAAATACTAGCAATATATAAATAAAAGAGAAAAACCCTCTCTTTAGTTACAAGAGAAGGTACATTAATCGTTATTTACCAACGGTAACTTAATTGTATACCAAAGGGAGGAACTTCTTTTACTCCCTGTCTCTTAGCCACTCAACTTGTTGATGAATCACACTGACAAGAGGATGATCTGTTTCTAATTGCGAGTATTGTAAGAGAGCCCCCTCAATTCCAGCTTTTTTTATCGTTTCTTGAAGCTCAATGGCTTCAGGGTCCTCTTGATAATCAAACAGCAATAGGGCAGCAATACCTTTTGTCAAACCAACCGGTACCTCCCCGAATAATGAATAATATTGTTTGGCCGGGTTAATTAAACGGTCATGGGCTCCGAGCTTACGAATGGGGGACCGTGCGACTCTTACAATTTCATCTGAAATAGAGGGATTGGTAAACCGCTGAATGATTTTCTCTATATAAGCCTTGTGTTCATTTTCATTCCAGCCATACTTTTTTACCAACACAGCTCCTGACTCACTTAGGGCCTTTTGAACATCGGAACGAATTTCTTCATCATCCATGGCCTCTTTGATCGTTTTTAGCTGCTTGTCATATCCTAAATAAGCAGATATCGCATGCCCAGTATTGACTGTAAGCAGTTTTCTTTCAACATAAGGCATTAAATCATGAACAAACTGAATGCCTTTTACTTGTGGCATATCCCCAACCACATTCTTTTGTTCCACAATCCATTCAAAAAATGGCTCTACTACTACAGTAAGCGGATCACGATGTTTTTGGTTCGGAACGATACGATCTACAGCACAATTTAGAAAACCATAATTTCTTTCAAATAAACTTGTTTCTTCTTCCGAAATCTTTTCGAATACTTTTTCCTTCAGAAAAGTACTCCCACCTATCATATTTTCACAGGCAATGATATTTAACGGTTTTGGATTGGCCGATAATCTCTGGCGAAGTCCCTCCGCCAGAATCGTAGAGATGGCTGGTAAAATATTTGGCCCCACCGCCGTTGTCACTAAATCTGCTTTTGTTAAATAATGAATCACTTTGTCACATTCTTTTTGACTATTAACGGCTGAAACATTGCGAATGACTTGCTCTGTTCCAGATTTATCAGCAATGAGCACCCGATACTCCTTTTTCTCATTTAAGATACGAACGAGTTCATCATTTATATCGACAAAAACGACTTCAAACCCTGATTGGGCAAGCAAACTGCCAATAAAACCCCTGCCAATATTTCCTGCACCAAAATGGACGGCTAACATATTAATTCACCTCGTTTAATAGATGAAGTATATCTTCTTCCCTTGCTGCTTCTATGATTTTTTGAATATTCTCCTCCTCTGAACAAACAATGGCGATCTTTGAAAGAATGGCCAAATGTTCGTCGTTTTTTCCGGCAATGCCAATGAGTATTTTGGCCGTATGTCCATCTCCATAATCAACCCCGTCAGGGATTTGTACAACAGAAATGCCTGCATGTTTCACCAGGTTTCTCGCATCCTCAGTACCATGAGGAATGGCAACAAAGTTCCCCATATACGTTGATGTGAGTGCTTCCCGTTCGAACATTTTATCCACATAAGCAGGTTCAACATAACCTTGATTAACTAAAATATTTCCCGCTAAGCGAATCGCTTCCGTTTTATCTGCAACTGATGAACGCAAAACAATATTCTCTTTCTTCAATACTGGCATTGGCAATTTAATTCACTCCTTATGATCCGCAATATGTTCGTAAAAAAATTTCTCCAGATGGTAGCTTATAAAAGAATAAATCTTTTCATAGTTTCCTGATGCAAATACAGCCATACTTTCCTCATCTTTTATAATTAAAGAGCTTATGTGGCTTAAAACGGAAAGCATCTCTTGGGCAGCAGGCTCTGGTGCTAACAGCAGCAAGAGTTTGTTCACCTTCATCTGCTTTTGATCCATACCATTTACCGTTTGCCATTTCGTTAATGTATAAATTGTAAATGAGGGTTGAATAACAGCCGGGCCCCGGGTATGGTACAAAGCAAAGGGAGTTCCCGGTATGCCTAATCCCCCTATTTGTTCCCTGTTTAACAATTGCGTAAAAACCCGTTCTTTATCGCTAATAACCCCTTTTTGGTACAGTCGATGACAGGCCTCAAACAACGCATCCCTAACGGATTTTCCATCTAATTCCAGTAAGGTAAAACCATTTAAGATTTTTACAATGGTTTCGCTCATTTTTTGAACGGAGCGGAGCTTTTCGGCCACATTTGCAGCACCTTCATTGAATGGATGCTCTTGTTCTCTTCGTGCTTGCACTTCTCTATTCTCCAGGAACTTTTTAATAGATGTAAGTTCTCTTTCTTGAAGGATCGGGCTGACCACAAAATAAGTTCCTGTAAAGTTGTGCAGCGGCACTGTTGAGACAATAAGGTCATATTGATCTGTATCCACTGCTTTCAATTCCAAGACAGATGTGTGTTTGATGTGTACGATCTCAGGAATTTCTTTTGTCAATCTCGTTGCTAATATTTTTGCCGTACCTAAACCGCTTGAACATATAACTAAAGCGCGAATCCCTTTCCTTTTTCTTAATAGAGCGGAGGCGAAGTGAAGCACTAAATAACCAATTTCTTCCCTTGGAACAGCCAAATTGCGAAATACCTTTTTGACTCCTGTTTCTAACGTAGAAAAAAGGTCAGGATAGTCTTGAACAATTTTGGATAAAAGTGGATTGGCTATCCCCATGTTATGTTGCATACGATAAATCGCCGGCTTTAAATGAACGGCTAAATCCTGAAGTAAAAGCTTATCGTTCGTTAAATCTACGTTCAGTTCATTGCTAACAAAGCGAATCAATTCTTGTGCTTTTATTCCTATTTCAAAACTGGCTTCCTCTAACAAATAGCCTTGACGATCTTGAAGCTTCGCCCCCATTAAATGCATTGTAATATAGCCAATTTCTTCGTTTGGTATCGTTATATGGAATATATTTTCTAGCAACCGGGCAATTTTTTCGGCAGTTTTGAATTCCTTGGCATCGCGAATTGTTTCTAAATATTGTTGATCAAAATTGATTGATTCTCCTTGGATAATCCGCTCAACAGCCAAGGCAAGATGGACCACTAGGGCGATATAGGAACTATCTGCAATAGGAAAAGGAAGTTCCTCTATGATCTCTCCAATTTGCTTTTCAATGATTAAGAAGTTGTTCTGATCAACGAGGCCGAGGAGCTTCTCCGTAACGGTGTTGAGAGTTTCCGCTGATCTTTTTTGAATAGATTCTTTCATTAAGGATAGAAATTCATATTCACCAAAGTGATTCAATAATAACTCGCTCATCATCCTCCGTTTCGCCGATTCAGATCCCGCAATTTCGACCCCGTATCCCCTTTTTCGAATCAGCGAAAGCCCGTATTTCTCAATGTCTTCCCTTATTTTGTCTAAATCGTGGCTGATGGTTGCTACGGTGACGTTTAAATCATTGGCCAGAGATAAAAGCTTGACAGGCTCTATCGCCTCCAATAAAGTAATCAAGACGATTTTTTGACGCTCTTCCGGTGTGTATTCCGTATGAGACAAATGAAAAAGATGCAGTTGCAGTTCTTTTTTGTTATGCTCGTCCCCAGCTACTTGGATACCGACTCCTGATTTTTTGATGAGCTGCAAATGATAATCTTTTAATATGCGTTCTACACCTTTTAAGTCTCGGTGAACCGTGCGATTGCTGACTTGAAGCTGTTTGGCAAGATCCCTGACCGGAAGACCTTGATCATGAGACAATAATATATTGAGTATTTTTCTCTCCCTTGCAGATATATACATCACGCTTCACCCGTCCCCTTTGAGCAACCATGCGGACACGATTTTTGGATTTGAATTGAGTTCTCAGGAGGGTGGTTAGCCCTCCTATTTAATTCTTTTCCTTTATAGTCTCAATCAATTCATCATATTTTGGACTATTTAAGAAGTTTTCGACCGCGACATGATAAGCGTTTGGCAGTTTCTCCTTCGCACGCTCTGTTAGATTTTGGTGAGTAATGACAATATCTGCGTCTTCCGGAAGCTGGTTAATGGCTGTATTTGTTACTTCAATATCCAATCCTGCTTTCTGTAGCTTATTTCGTAAAATCGAAGCTCCCATGGCGCTTGAACCCATTCCTGCATCACAAGCAAACACAATTTTGTTAACTTGGGATGGCATCGTTGTTTCTTTTTGTAACACAGCAGCCATATTACTCTTTTTCCCTTTTAATTGTTGCATTTTTTCTGTCGCCTTGCTCAAATCTTCTTCTTTATTTTTTGCAGCTTTTAGGAAAAGAGAGGCGATGAGGAAAGAGATAGCTGTGGCAACCAATACCCCTGCCAATACACCAAAGTGGTTGCCTTTCGGAGTCATCGCTAACAAGGCAAAAATACTTCCAGGGGACGGAACGGCCACTAATCCGGCATTGAAAAGGGTAAACGTCAAAACACCGCTTACTCCCCCTGCTATTGCTGCTAAAATTAATACCGGTTTCATTAAGATATACGGAAAGTATATTTCGTGAATACCTCCGAGAAAATGAATGATAGCAGCCCCTGGAGCTGACTGTTTTGCTACTCCTTTTCCAAATAGCCAATAAGCAAGCAAAATACCAAGACCCGGACCCGGATTTGTTTCCAGCAGGAACAAAATAGATTTGCCTGTTGCAGCAGCTTGCTCTATTCCAATCGGGCTCAAAATCCCGTGGTTAATTGCGTTATTTAAAAACAAGACCTTCGCAGGTTCAATGAAGACATTTGCCAAAGGTAATAAATTGAGATTGACAATTGCTTCAACACCAGCGGCTAATATTTTGTTCAGCTCTAAAACAACTGGTCCGATTCCTTTAAAGGCAACTAAGGTTAAAATCCCACCAATAATTCCCGCTGAAAAGTTGTTTACTAACATTTCAAATCCTTGTTTTACTTTCCCCTGGATGAGTTGATCAAATTTCTTGATCATATAACCGCCAAGCGGCCCCATCATCATTGCCCCAAGAAACATCGGAATGTCAGAACCGACAATGACCCCCATTGTAGCCGTCGCACCGACGACGCCGCCGCGAACATCGTAAATCATCTTACCGCCTGTATAACCGATTAATAATGGTAATAAATACGTAATCATAGGGCCGACAAGCTGGGCAAATGCTTCATTGGGTATCCATCCTGTCGGGATAAACAAAGCAGTAATAAAACCCCAAGCAATAAACGCACCAATATTAGGCATAATCATGCCGCTTAAGTAACTGCCAAATCGTTGAATTCTCACACGAAACTCTGATTGATTGACCTTTTCACCAACCATTTTTTGAATCCCCCCTTTTTTTCTTCCTATTTTTATATTAAAGCGCTTGCAAAGGAGGGTTCAACGTAAAGTAAATATCATTTTGTCCCAACCATTATTGTCATTTTTTAAAAAGATTGAGGTACATAGGTAAAGGCAAAGAATATTGGCAGCAGAAATCACTGCTGCCTCAGACTGTAGAAAAACCTGCGATCAAGTCACTGATCGCCCTTGCTTTTGCAATCTGTCTCCAATATAAGGCACCTAACCAGCTGGAAGCAATTGAATGGCGATCGCTAAACCCACATTAGCAATTGGGATAAGAAATCCTTTTTCTTTAAATTAAGCTTACCACTACTGTTAAGCTGAAGTCGATAATAGTACCAGTCGTTGATAGTTGTCCAAATATTTATCCATGGAAATTCCTGTTAATCTAATATTTGAAATATGAAAATCATAGTTTTCCTAATATTTGAAGCATGAATGACTGCCTCTCTTTAATATACAAAAATTTAAATTTTCGTGAGTGGCCTTTCCAAAAGCAACGCTGCTTCAGGCGGGCAGTGCATTTCGTTATATACATTCAATTATTCCCCTTTAAGAATATCCATGACTTTTCGCACCGAACTGGCCGATTGGTTTAGAGCTTTTCTTTCTTCGTCTGTTAAATGCAATTCAATGATCTTTTCTATGCCGTTTCCACCCAGTATGGCAGGCACACCTAAATATAAGTCATGAAATCCATATTCACCTTCTAAATAAGCCACTGCAGGAAGAATCTTCTTTTTGTCTCTGATGATGGCTTCTGCCATCTGAACCAGAGACGCAGCCGGGGCAAAATAGGCACTGCCATTACCTAACAGATTCACTATTTCTCCCCCGCCCTTTCTGGTCCGCTCCACAATGGCAGCCAAACGATCGGCGGGAATCAACGTTTCTAAGGGGATACCACCCGCATACGAATAACGCACCAGCGGGACCATATCGTCTCCATGTCCGCCCAGCACAAATCCAGATACATCCTCAACTGAAATACCCAGCTCCTGGGCAACGAATGTATTAAAGCGGGCAGTGTCCAGCACCCCGGACTGGCCAATGACACGGTTTTTGGGAAAACGCGTCGTTTGGAAACAAACATAGGTCATCACATCCACAGGATTGCTCAAAACCAGGATCATACTTTGTGGGGCATACTTCACTATATTTTCGGATACTTTCCTCATAATTTTGGCGTTGGTATGGACCAAATCGTCGCGGCTCATACCAGGCTTGCGGGCAACCCCTGCCGTAACTACAATGAGGTTGGCATCTTTGATCAGCTCATAATTTGAAGTACCGGTAATATGAGCATTGAACAGTTGTACTGGACCCGCTTCCAGCATATCCAGAGCTTTGCCCTTGGTCCGGTTCTCTGCCTCGGGGATATCCACTAAGACGATATCCCCCAGCTCTTTTTGTGCGAGCATCAGTGCGGTTATTGTCCCCGTATTTCCCGCTCCAATCACCGCTATTTTATGTCGTTGAAACGTCACGTTCCCTCACCTTCTATCCTTTTGTTCCTGGCTTAAGTTTTATCGTTCTCTGAATCAGTGGATTCGTTCTCCTGATCCTCCTTTTTCTTTCGATTCTTTGTTCTGTTCCCATCCTTTAACTCTCTTGCTTTGGCCTGATCCTTCACTTTTGGGGATGTTAGAGTTGTATTTTGCTGAGCCGGCCCTTGAAACGACCTTTTGTCCGTTGCCAACATCGTGCCTACTGTTACATCGGGGTGAGCGATCACATGATAGGCGATCAACTCTCCAACCTGCTCAGCTGCTTTTTTACCCGCTTCAACAGCAGCCTGTACGGCTCCAACGTCTCCTTCCACAAGGACAGCCACCAGCGCCCCGTCCACTTTTTCTTGATTAACCAAACTCACATCTGCTGCTTTAATCATGGCATCTGCCGCTTCAATTGAACCAATCAATCCCCTTGTTTCGATCATGCCCAACGCTTTGGCCAACCGCCTCACCTTCCTTCTATATCAATGGAGTCAACAATGCCAATTACCACTGCATCAATGGGAAGATCTTTGTCTGCAATGACAAAGCGGGATGAGCTGCCCTCTGTAATCATCACCCGGTCTCCCACCCCAGCACCGATTCGGTCAGCGGCAATGAGGGGGGTGTCTACAGGATTGCCGCAGGGATCTTCCAGCTGAACAAATAGGAATTTAAGACCTTTTAAACCCTCTTCTTTACGCGTTGCCCATACATTCCCAATCACCGTGCCAATTTTCATCTTTGACCCACCTCATCCTTGCTGACTAAAAGTTTGATCCCCCGTTCTCTGGCTGTGTCCCGGGCAAGCGGGGTGATGATGACCGAAGGCGACACAACAATGGTTTTGGCTTCAGTCTCCTGCAGCGCACGCTGTGTCAACAGCTGTCCTGTAAAGTGCCATATGGCTTGATTACCTTGCCGATCTCCCGGTTTCAATTTGGCCAGATCGGCTAGTGTGCCAAAGGTAACGCCAAAGTCCAGTAATGTCCTTACTTGCTGCAAAAGATAGTCTCTATAGCGTTTAGCACCTGTGCTAAGTGAATCTCGTTCATCATGGGCAGCAAACATCCATTCTAAACTGGGAGCCACTTGGATAAATACAGGGATATCTGACTGCAACGCTTGGGCCAAAACAGCTGCCCCAACCGTGTCTGTCAAACCCAAAGCACCCCGGACGATGAAGTCCTGATCCATGTGGAAAAAATAAACCATATGAACAGATGTTAAGGTGTCATCCGGTGCAGCATCTGCCGTGTGGAGCTCAACCTGCCATTTGTGTTGTAAGGCAGCTTTCGCCAGATCAAGATCTTCGGGGTTGGCATCATTGTTATAAACCATCAGCAATCGAGGTGGAGAACACACACGGCGCACCACTTCTCTGGCAATTTCCTCTATCAGCTGACGATGTTTGATAAGCTGACGTTGATGGTCTTTCATGAATGAATAACTCCCGGTGTATGACTGGGAATCAGGATGCCTTCTCCCCGTGTTGAAATCAGAGCTGCATTGCCTTCATCCGTATCAATGTGCATCTCAAGTTTGTAACGGTCAGATACACGGATCAACACGTTTTCAAACGTAATGGGGCGCTCACTTTTCACTTTGACTTTGACGCATTGCCCGTGTTCAACATTGAAAGCAGCGGCGTCTTCTGGTGTCATATGAATATGGTTTTGGGCAATAATCAGTCCTTGAGAGAGATGGACACTCCCTTTTGGACCAATAACGGTGACCGGAGACGAACCCTTAATGTCTCCGGAAAGACGCAGGGGGGGATTTAGGCCCAGTTTAAACGCATCAGTCCGGCTGATTTCCACCTGGCTCTCCCCTCGTGCCGGGCCCAAAATACGCACCCGCTCCAGACAACCTTTCGGTCCCGCAATGATCACCGTCTCCTCTGCTGCAAATTGACCTGGCTGGGATAAATCAGCCTTATGCGTCAGCTGATAGCCCGCACCAAACAGGGCTTCCACATGCGCCTGTGACAGATGCACATGCCGGGCTGAGACAGCAATGGGAATAGTCAATCCGTTGCGGCCCCCGTGATGGTATTCCGACAGCACCTGCTCCACAAGAGATTGGACATTTGTCTGATCCATTGTTTCCCCTTCTTTCTTAACCCCCTATTATTCTGCCGAGACTTTAGGCAAGATGCTTTCCAACTCGTTATGCGGGCGGGGAATGACGTGTACAGACAATAATTCTCCAACACGCCGGGCGGCTTCAGCTCCGGCTTCGGTTGCGGCTTTAACCGCCCCTACATCACCGCGTACCATCACTGTCACCAACCCGCCTCCAACATGCACTTTGCCAATCAGATGAACATTAGCCGCCTTAACCATGGCATCGGCCGCCTCAATCGAGGCCACTAATCCTTTGGTTTCAATCATCCCTAAAGCTGTATATTCTCTGGACATATTTCATACCTCCTAAATGAGTTTTGTTATATTGATTGTTTGAAAAAGTTGATCATCCTAACTTAGCCAGCACTTCCTGCACCAGCTGAGTCACCATCTCCTTATCCACACGACCAACCTTCCCCTCTTCAACCAGCACCTTTTCTACCACTTGTTGAACTTCAACAGCTTTGTTATGCCCTCCCTTCTCCCCCCTTCTCTCTGGTAATGAATCTGTTCCGGGCCGGGGAATATCAATATCGCGAATGCCATAAGCCATCCGTTTAAGATTTATTAAATGATGAACGGTAATATTATCTGAAGTGATATTGCCTCCAAATGTGCCACACCCCAGGGTGTACGATGGTTTCAGATGTGTGGTGGCCCCAACTGCCCCCAGTGCAGCTGGTGTATTAACCACAATCCGTGAAACCGGGATTTCTTCTGCAAACCGGCGGGCCACACCATCATCCCGGGTATGAATGGCTAACGTATGTCCCCGGCCTCCCAAGGCAAGTAGCTGCTTACACAGATCAACGGCTTCTTGCCAATCCCTGACCGTATAAAAGGCAAATAGCGGTGACAACTTTTCTATAGAAAAAGGGATATGTTTGCCAACTTCTGTTTCCTCTGCGATTAAAAGCCGAGTCTTTTCAGGCACGGTGATCCCTGCCATCTGAGCAATGACGGTGGCACTCTTGCCCACAATTTTGGGATTCAGTTTGCCGGGAGCCAGAGTCATCACGGCCTCCACTTTTTTCTTCTCTGCCTCATTCAGAAAATAAGCTCCGTTATTTTTGAACTGGTGAACCACCAGGTGCCGCACCTGCTGATCAACAATCACAGCCTGCTCCGAGGCACAAATGGTGCCGTTATCAAATGTTTTGCTGTCAACTATCCTTTTTACGGATTGGCTAATATCAGCCGAACGCTCAATATAGACTGGTGCATTGCCAGGACCGACACCATAAGCCGGTTTACCTGAACTGTAGGCTGCTTTGACCAGTCCACTCCCCCCTGTGGCTAAAATGAGGTGGACATCGGGGTGTTTCATGAGTCCCTCTGTCGCTTCCATTGTCGGCTCTGTAATCCAGCCAATCAAACCATCCGGTGCTCCTGCCTCCCTGGCCGCCTGCATACAGACTCTGGCCGCTTCTACCGTACACTTGGCTGCAGCCGGATGAGGGCTGAACACAATGGCATTGCGGGCCTTTACCGCAATTAAACTTTTAAAGATGGCTGTTGAAGTGGGATTGGTTGTGGGAACGATACCGGCAATCACCCCAAATGGTGAAGCAACTTCGACGATTTGCTCCTCACGATTTTCGTTGACAATGCCCACTGTTTTAACATCCCTGATCGATTCATACACATCTCTGGCTGCCACCTGGTTTTTGATCACTTTATGTTCATAGACACCCAACCCTGTTTCTTCAACGGCCATGTGGGCCAACTTACTGGCCTGTTCAAAAGCAGCGTCGGCCATGGCTTTGACAATGCGGTCCACTTGCTGTTGTGAGAAACCAGCGAATATGTGCTGTGCTTCTTTCGCTTTAGCAACCGCCAAACGCATCTCTTGCACAGACCGCAAATCCTTATCCCATTCGATGATCGCTGTCATCTGCCGTCTGACCTCCTTTATCCAATATGTACAACCGTGAGTGATGAGTACCAAATAAACCCTTTAAAAGAGCGTTCTTAATACGCTACAGGCGCACGTGCGATTTCTGCCACGGTTGCTCTAAACGCATCGGCCGCCGCCCGGCAAGCCGATTGGGATCCGGTTAACAGCCCCCCGCCAAAGTTGGTTTCCGAAGGCGGACCAAAAAACGTCACCAGCTCGACATCGGCTGCTTTTAACGCTGCATCCAATCCATATATAGCTTCCAAAGGAGGCGCAATTAAGTAAGCCAACGGTTCCCCCTCAGCGATGCCTGCCAGTTTAGACAGATAACTTCCTGTTCTGGCAATTACATGGGCATATAAGGTGTGAGCACCTTCAGAATCAAGTGCTTCAAAATAGGCCTCATTTTCGATCGTATGTCTTGCCGCCTCAAGCCCACTGATCACTTCATCCGGTGTAGGACCGGCCAAGATGCCGATAAATTCACCGGATAACGGTCCTGAGGCATGGGCTGCACCGGCGTAAAATGACCGGGCATACACAACCTCCACTTCAGCCCTTTTCGTTGCTTCATCTACCGCCGTATAACCTACATCATCTATGGTGGTTGTCATCAGCCCCAGGCTGCGCTGCTCAGGTTTTAAGTTCAGTTGTTTGATGAGGTGTTGGTCAACATTTGGAATCACCCGTACAGCAAGCACCTCGGCTTTCACTGGTCGAAGAGGCACTGCCTTCCCTCCTTTCTATTTCTCTTTCTTGACTAACGACACACCGCTCGCTTTATATTTAAGAATTTTTTGAACCACATTGCCGAGATAGGCACCAGCTTCCACCGGGGGTATGCCTCCGCGATGAATATTGGAAATCACCATGCGGTCTGCCTCTACCGTCCCCTTTCTCGGCCGGTAACACAGATAAGCACTGAGGGATTCGGCACTGACCAATCCTGGCCGCTCACCGATCAACAGAACAACAACTTCGGGCTGCAACAATTCTCCTACGTCATCCATAACAGCGACCCGTCCTCTTTCAATATAAAAGGGAGTCCCTGTCTTTAAACCTAGTTGCTGGAGAGATTGCAACAAGGAAAGGTATGTGTCCTCAAAGTTTTGCAAAATGGCCTCTGCACTAAGACCATCCGAAACAATCACTTGCACTTGAGGCTGAAACATGCATCTCTCCCTGATCGTTGCTTTGGCCTCCTCACTTAGCTTGCGGCCTAAATCCGGACGGCGGATAAACTCATCTTTGTTTTTAACTAGCGTTTGGACCGTAAAAAGAGCGTGTTTTTCCAACAGATCAGGGATGACTTCCCCGTGCACGGCGTCGACGGCTGCAGCGTGATCCAGTCTGAACCGCAGCCAAGCCTCCGTTTTTGGCCTGGGACCGGCTCTGCCAATGCCTATTCTGGCCGGGGTGGATGACCTGATTGAGGACAAAGCTTCAGGATATAGGGGCTGATCAACCCCTGCCCTTGTTTCCGGTTCCTTTAAAAGCTCATCCTGGCCGGAGATGGATGAATTGAAGGAGAGTTGATCATCTTGCTTGTGAACCGCCCCATGTGTGATGACGCGGGGCTTTTCCGTTAAGTGATCCCATATTTTTACCATTTGACTGCTTTGTGTTGAAACTGTTGGCGATGTATCGCTATTCTTTTCTGTTGCCTGCATTTCTTCCAACTTCTTCAGCACCAACCGGGTGATGGCTGTGACGGTCTCCCGGTCCATGAGCTCACCTCCTTTTGGCAAAGATTGTCGGATCTCCCGCTTTTGGAGTTAGTCGGCCATCCTCCATAATGCCCATTTTTTCCAGCCATGCTTCAAATTGTGGGGCCGGCCGGCGGTTCAACGTTTCTCTTAAGGCAGCAATGTCATGGTAACTGAGAGACTGATAGTTCAACATACAGTCATCCCCCATCGGCGTAGCAATGACGAAATTGACACCGGCTGCGGCAAGCAGAACACCCAAATTTTCGATATCGTTCTGATCGGCCTTAATATGGTTGGTGTAACACACATCCACTCCCATGGAAAGGCCGTGCATTTTACCCATAAAATGATCTTCCAGTCCCGCCCGAATCACCTGTTTGGCATCGTACAGATACTCCGGACCAATAAAGCCAACCACTGTATTGATAATAAACGGCTGATAGCGTCTGGCAAATCCATAATTGCGTGACTCCAGCGTCATCTGGTCCACGCCATGATGAGCTTCTGCCGATAACTCAGATCCTTGCCCTGTCTCAAAGTACAGGCGTTGCGGTCCTGTACTGGTGCCCATCCTCTGAATCATGTCCTGGGCCTCATCTAACAAGGCAGCGGAAATCCCAAAGGAGAGATTGGCTTTTTCTGTCCCGGCAATACTTTGGAAGATCATATCGGCCGGTGCTCCTTGCTCAATCGCTTTCATCTGCGTGGTGACATGGGCCAGCACACAGTTCTGGGCCGGAATCTCCCAGGCTGTCAAAAACTCATGCGTGGCATGCAGAATCCGTTTCACACTTTCCACAGAATCATCAACAGGATTGATACCGACAACAGCATCGCCGACACCATATGACAGCCCCTCCTGTAATGAGGCCAGTATGCCGTCAACACTGTCTGTCGGATGGTTCGGCTGCAGACGGGAAGCCAGCCGCCCTTTTTGTCCAATGGTAATATTACACTCACTGACCACTTCAATCTTATTTGCTGCATACACCAGATCCAGGTTAGACATCAGCTTGGTCACTGCGGCAATCATTTCGCTGGACAAGCCTTTGCTGATGCGCAGCAAGTCACTGCTCTGGTTCTGTTCGTCAAGAATATATTCTCTTAAATCAGCCACCGTCCAGCCTTTAATCTCCCGGTAAATGTTTTCATCAATGGACTCATCAATGATTCTGGACACTTCATCTTCCTCGGGTGGAATCAGCGGATGATTGCGAATCTCTTCCAAAGTCATCACACTTAACACCTGTTTGGCTGCGATCCGCTCTTGTACCGTTTCTGCGGCGATTCCCGCCAAGCGGTCCCCCGATTTCTCTTCATTCGCTTTGGCAAAAACATCTTTGATATCTTTAAATTGATAAATTTGACCCAGCAATTGTGTTTTTAACTTCATGTGGCACCCCCTCTTCTTCATACACTTGTTAAGCTTGGAAAGCCAAGGTTTTCACAACAACCGGCACAACATCGGACCTTAACTTGCGGCCAATATCCACATAATCCCCGTGTTCCACCCTAATTTGATCAATACATACCACATCCCGTTTATTGTGGATCATTTTCATGGTTTGACCGACCACTTTGGCAAAATCTCCGTCCACAATGACGATCATGGGCTCATGCTGATTGGGCTGCAGTTGGTAAGCTTTCACAATCCATTGGGCCAGCTGTTGGACTTGGCTGTATGTTAAAACAGGCAGCTGGGTAAGATAGAGGGCGAAATTCTGCCCTTCCAGGTTAGAGTCATAAATCTGAATGGCCCTTTCTACCGCCTGCCTGATCTTGACCTCCCCTTCCTGCAGATTGTAGGCCAGATCCACATGAAAGACCGGGATATTTTTCAGGGGCAGACGGGAATCATCCACTTGTATCGTTGACCCGCTAATCTCTGTGGTCTCTATCCCAGCCCCCAGCACCGTAGCTCTCACCGTTTCCTGTGGCGGGATCCATTCCCACTGTTTGAGCGACTCGCTAGCCTTTATCTCCTCGGCTAAAGTGGCTCCCATATCCTGGTATGGGATGGGTGTTGCCCCCGGTCCATCTTCCTCTAAGCGATAGAGGCATTCACTCACGCCACCGGAAAACATAATTGCTTCAATGTCCACCTGCCAGTCGGGAGGGTGGCCCAATAAGAGAATCCGGTCCTTGTCCTCAACTCTCCCCTGCAAGATACTAACTAGAGTAGAGACCATCTCCCTGGCTACCCGCCGTATAGCTGCCTTGCTGAACGTTTGACCGACAGCTAATGTCCACTTGTTGCGATCAATCATCTCTTGCACAGGGGCGGAAATGTGCGTAATCTTATCACTCTCAAATTCAATTAAGCGTCCCCCAATATGCAATGTGCACGTGCCCTGGAATTGCTTGCCCCTATAGACGGCGATATTGGCCGTTCCTCCCCCTATATCGATATTGGCGACCACTTTTCCTGTTGATTGCGCATACTGGTAGGCACCAGACCCTTTGGCCGCGAGGATCCCTTCCAAATCGGGGCCCGCGGTGGCCACCACAAATTGGCCAGCTTTTTCAGACAGGAGGTGAAGCATTTCTTGGGCGTTACGTTTCGTCGCTGTTTCACCAGTGATAATCACAGCACCAGTCTTGATCTCTTCAGGTTTGATGCCGGCCCGGCCATATTCTTGCTGCAGAATATCGAGCACCGCCTCCATATCAATGATCGTTTTTGACCGTAACGGTGTCCGATAAATGGGACTTTTATAGAGAATGGATTTATCGACAATTTCAATCCTGGGAACATGGCTGGTGCCAGCTGTGTTGGTCGGTTTCAAACGGCTGATAACGATTTTGGTTGTGCTCGTGCCAATATCGATCCCTGCGCTGAGCAGTACTTCCTCATCCGTAAAGCGTTCTTCCATCACGCTTCACTCTCCTTTAGAACAAAAAACGCCTTAAACAACCAGGTCACCTGGTTATTCAAGGCGTCGTTGCCAAAGTAATATGAATTTTTGTTGAGTTCATTTTAATACTTTTATTCCGCCTTGTAAAGCTGGTCGTGGAAGTACAGCCCCTCGTATTCACTTGACTGCACATAGGCCTTCATGTCGGCGTAAGTCTCACAGCGAATCAGATCACGCAACTGGTCAATGCCCACATTGGTCTTGACTGAAGTTAAGATGATCGGGCCGCGGATTAAGGCCTGTTTAAGCTGGTTGACCGCACGTTCAATGTTGGCATTTGGCGCATCAATTTTGGTCACAACGCCTATGGCCAGTTTGGAAATGCCTGAAGAAAAACCCGGGGGAAAGATGGTCTTCGGATTGGTTGCATCTTGTAAAAACAGCACATGAGTGACTTCCAGCATGGTAACCATAATCGTTTTGTAAAACATGGGATTCTCAGTATACTCACCGGGTGTATCCACAATCCAGTCCTGATAATGCAACGCTTGGGTCTTGACCGCATCCTCCTGGCGTTCTAGCAAGGCATTGGTCAGCGTTGACTTACCTGATCCGACTGCGCCAATCATCATGGCCCGCTTGCGTGGCATGTCATCCCCTCCAAGCACTTATGATTTGGTGATTGGGGCGGGTGTATAACCTAACTGCTGGCCTAAAAATTCATTAATCTGCTGCAAAGCGGTCTCTACTTCGGCCACGCTGCCCACCAAGACCAAACTACCTGTGAACCGGTCCAGAAAGCCGACCGAAACATTGGCTTTTTTGGTGGCCAAATCTCCGGCGATGATCACCGTTTCACTTGGCGTCAAGGTCAAAATACCAATGGCCCCCTCTTCAGCCAACCCCAATTTTGCAAACATATCCGGATCGGGATTGGCAATCAAATGGCTTAAAGTCACCTGTTTTCCGGGAACAAATTCTTGTATAAACCTTTTCTTTTCTTCTGCCATCAGTGTCCTCCCTGGTGTCTCAAGTATCCCATCTCTTCTTCATGTGATGGACTTTTCACCATATTTGCTCAGGATATGCTTAGCCAGACGTACCATCGAAATCCGCTTTTTCATGCTGGTTTGCCTTAATAAGGCATAAGCCTTGCTCTCAGAGATCTGTTTGTGTTCCATGAGCAGCCCCTTTGCCCTTTCAATCAGCTTGCGGTTCTCCAGCTGCTGCTTTGTTTCATCAACCTCTTGGGCAACCTTTCTCATCCGGTTCACTTGGGCCAGAGCAATTTCAACAGCAGGAATCAGCGTCTTCTCTGAAATGGGCTTTATCAGATAACCCAATACATGACTTTGTTTGGCTTTTTCAACAAATTCCCTTTGGCTATAAGCCGTTAAGATCAGAATAGGCAAGTTGATGGAACGGGTAATGATTTGGCTCGCTTTTAATCCATTTAAGCGAGGCATTTTAATATCCATAATGACCAAATCAGGCTTTAAGCGGTGAGCCAGTTCAATCCCCTGTTCACCATCACTCGCCTCTCCTACAACTTCAAATCCCGCCTCTTCCAGTATCTCTTTTAAGTCCATGCGTACAATCGCCTGGTCTTCCACGATTAAAATTCTCGTTGCCATCTAACCTTCATCCCCTTTTAACGGGACTTGGACAACCGCAGTTGTCCCTTCGGTGGTTTTCTTGATGTGATACTGACCGCAGAGATCATAATGGACAAGCATGTGGACAATTTCCATCCCTAATGATTCAGGTTGCCCCTCCTCATAACCGATCCCATTATCTTGGACGGTCACCGTCAAAACATCATGCTCTTCTTTTTTCACATGGACGCCAATCTCCCCTCTAACCTGATGAGGAAAAGCATGCTTAATACTGTTTTGAATTAATTCATGAACAATCAGCGCCAAAGAAATGGCCCGGTTGGACTGGAGAACAACTTTGTCTCCATTAATAGATATGGAAAGATGGCTTTCCTCATGATTTCGGTTCTGAACCAAGGTGCGGCCTATCGTTTCAAGTAATGTCAGACATTCCGCTTCATCGGAGGTGGTGTCTGACAACACTTCATGAACGGTGGCGATACTGAGAATGCGGTCAATCATCTCTTGAAAATAAGGTAAACTGTCCTTTGGTACGCCTCTTTTCATTTGAAGACGGATGAGACTTGCCACTGTTTGCAGACTGTTTTTCACCCGGTGGTGAATCTCTTTGATGACAGCCGATTTCACAATGAGTTGTCTTTCTTTTTCCCTCAATTCAGTGATATCCCGGATCAAAATTAAACGGCCGGTTAATTGCTTAGCATGATCCCTTGTTTTAATGCATTTAACCTCAAACACTTTATTCTTGTACTTCATTTCTTCAAACAACACTTCATCCTTGTGGTTCATTAAAACATCCAGCCAGGGAAAGAGCAGATGGAAATCGCTGCCCACAATGTCTCCCCTGTCGGCCATCTCTTCGGCCATGTGCAGTCCGAGTGAGTTGACATAGACCACTCTACCTTCAACATCGATCAGAAACAAAGCTTCCTGAATCATGTTGGTCAGCAGGGAATTGGGTCCTGTCAGACTTATCAGGGTTTGGCTTAATTGAGTTGTTGTTTTTGAAAGGGCTTTTAATCGCTTCTCATTTGTCGCCTGTTCACTAATGTCTTGTTCCATGATCAGGGATCCGATTGTTCGGCCGTGTTTATTTTTAATCGGTACAACACTCTGCTTGACCAGCTTCCCCTCTTGGGAAATCGCTCGTTTGCGAAAAACCGGTTTTCCCCGCTGATGGGTCAGGACAACAGCAGGTTCATAGGACTTGTAAGCAATCTTCCCCACCACGGACTGAGTATACAATGAGGGTGCAGTCGTTGGGGCAGCTTCAGCAACGACTATGGCATGTTGCTGATCTTTGAGCGGACAATCGATAAATATATTGGCCTGGGCCAAATCAGCCATTTGTTGCAAGTTCTTGGCCTGTTCACAAATCAAGTCAATATCTTCTTCCGACAAACTTGTATATTTGTTACAAATCTTCTTAATAAAAGTACTATTGCAATAGGTTGATTCAGCGGTCAATTCGTCCATAGCTCATGTCCCCTTTTCGAAACAAAAAAGGCGCACAACTCCCATCGTTGCTGGCGCCGTTGCCAAGAATGCATATTGACTTAGTACTTTTATATCACTTCGACGCCACGGTTGTCAATATTCATATTATTTTATCTTTTTTACTAACAATCCACTGATTTCAGTATCTGCATGAGGAATGACGTTATAAGCAATCAGAGATCCGACTCTCTCGGCTACTTCTCTCCCCGCATCTACCGCCGCCTGTACAGCGCTAACATCTCCTTCTATAAAAGTGGTGATAAGAGCTGGGTCCATTTTATTTTGATTGACAAGGCGGACATCGGCAGTTTTGAGCATAGCATCGGCTGCTTCAATAGAAGTAGCTATCCCTCTTGTTTCGATCATCCCTATTGCTTTACTCAACTTCCTCACCTCTACATAGAAGCCGTAATTTTATTCCAATGTCTAATTTCCTGATCAGTAAGAGGACGGACGTCTGTTTCCTTGTTGACGGAACCCTTTCTGCTCTCTATTGCTGACATCGAGCAAGTAATCTCATTCCAATGCCTAATTTCCTCTGCAGTAAGAGGACGGATAGCTGCTGTCTCCTCTAATTTGGAAATCACTAGTTTCGTAATCTCCTTTACCAAAGCCCGATCCATTATGCAACCCCCTTCTACTTCACATAGATTCACTTTGACTTGTCATGCCATCACTTGTTTGTTTATCATCCATCTGGCTAAATTGTTCTTCCGGGGCATTCGGATTAATATGGTGTCTTGCCCAAGCGAAGTAATAAACAGTCGCAGCGGCAAAAGTCGCAACACACACAAAGAAGAAGGTTAGATTAGCAAAGAAGCTGGCAAATATGGCAATGACCGCTAATACTAACGATACGATTGGTACGAAAGGGTATAGTGGTGTTTTATACGGACGTACAAGATTCGGTTCTTTTTTCCTTAAAATAAGAACAGATAGATTCATCGAAATATAAGACACCAATGCACCGAATGTCGAGATAAGAATTAAATCATCTGGGTTAAACAATATAACTAGTATAAGCCCGATCAGGCCGGGAAGGATGAGCGCCATATAGGGTGTTCTCCTTGTTCTATGCAACTTGGAAAGAAATTCCGGAAGATACCCTGCTCTAGAAAGCGCGAAAATCTGGCGCGAATAAGCTAATATGACCCCTGAAAAACTGGCAATTAATCCAACTAAACCAATGGAGGCGAGAATTTGTGCTAACCAGTAACTGTTGCCGAAGGTTGCTCCTACTGCAAATGGCAGAGGGTCCTCAGCCGTACTCATTTGTTCAATGCCGCCTAATCCAATGGCTGTTGTCGTCGTCAAAACGGACAATATGATTAATGTGATAATCCCCGATATAATGCCTTTAGGCATATCTTTTTTCGGATCGCGCGTTTCTTCCGATAACAACGGCAGCATTTCAATAGCCAGAAATAGCCACATCGCATACGGTAATGCAGCCCATATTCCCTGAACTCCTCCAGGGATTAATGAACTCTCTCCAAAACCGAATAAATTTTCCACTTTGATCTGCGGCAGACCAACAAAATACATGAGGACTAGTAATGCTAAAGCGACAAAAACAAGTATAGTTTCCAGCCTGGCGTATTCTTTAATCCCGATAATGTGAACAACGATGAAGAAAACAAACAAAACAGCTGCAGCTACAACAGAGTTGATTACTGGAAACAAGAAGTTAATGTATGCACCGATGCCAATCGCAATAATAGGAGCTGCTATGAAATATTCCAAAATAACCCCTATGCCGGTTAAAAAGCCAACAAATGGTCCCATTGCACGCCTTGCAAATGAATAAGGTCCGCCTGCATGAGGCAAGGCTGTCGATAACTCTGAAATACCGAGACACATGAACGCATACATGATAGCCATAAAAGCAATGGCGATCAGCATACCAACATAGCCCGATTCAGCTAAACCAAAGTTCCAACCAAAGTAGTTGCCCGAAATAACAATTCCGACTCCAATCACCCACAAATGAAATGGTCTTAATGTCTTCTTCAATTCAAGATTTTTGGTTGCTTCCATATCTGATCTCCTTCTTTCATAAATTGTTAACTGTCATTTGGCGCGAATATTGAGTAAATGAAAAATTAAGAAAATATCTCGTTAGTTACCTAAATTTTGCTAAATAATCTTTTGCCAATGCATCAGTCGCTTCGGTATATCCACTTCCCATTTCTCTTGCTGTTTCGTTATCACGGCTGCCGATCCAAGAAATCAGCATTAACCTTCTCAACATAATAAAGGTTGGAATTTCTTGTTCCTCCTCTTCAGAAAGAGGCCGCACTTTGCGATATCCTTTCACCCACGCTTTCACCAATTCAGGAACATAAGGTTTATGCTCGATGAAGCTGAGCGCGGCTCCTAGATCGAAAAGGTACCAGCCGAATCCGCAATCATCAAAATCAATTACCTTAATTTTATTATCCTCAACAAGTAAATTGGCCAGCCGCAAATCGGCATGAATGAGTCCAAACCGGTCCGGGCCTTTTCCGAATTTTTCTAGGCGACGTTTAATCACCTCGGATACTTCTTGGAATAGTTTTTTTCTTTCCGGAGTGATGGCAACCCCATCCTGCCATCTTCCCCACTTCGGATTTTCTCCAAGAATGGTCTCATAATCCCACGGTTCGCGATCCAATGTCTGAGCCTCTTGCCAATTTTGGCTGTGATTGTGTAAATGAGCAGTAATCTCCCCAAGTATTTCAAACTGATGAATGAGTTCCTGTTCATTATTTTCATCTGGAGCCTGGCCTTCCAGAAAGGTAAACATCGTGCAATGATACTCACGAGGATCATTTTCAAGTTTCACGCTTTGAACATATTCCCCGTTCGTTCCTGAAACGGGTACAGGCACTTCGATCGGTGATTGTTGATCAATTGCTCTCATCCAGGCAAGTTCACTTTCGATTTGAGACTTTTTATGATAGTCGGGGCGGCACACCCGTAAGATGTTTTTTTGGCCGGTTATCCGGCTCTCGACGAGATATGTGGCATTCTCGGAATAATCTAACAGCTTCACGGTCGGTTGATCGTCAGTAAAGAATAAAAGAATGGCACAGTTGGCAACTTTATTAAATTTTTGTACAGATTTTCCCCAACTTTCTGTACTTGGAATGCTCATTCCATTAACTCCTCTCCGCCATAAAAGTATACTTAATAGCTTGCGCCGCTTCTTTTATACTCTGTTCGCACCTTGTCAGTAAATCGTCACAGTATGCCTGGTCGCAGAGCAATCCTGGTTTAAATTGCAGCACCCTCGGATCCAGCATCGAATAAATGGCCCATACCCCATTTTTATAAAGTGAACGCATCACATATTTGGCGCCTTCGGGGTGATTAAATTCCAGGCCCATGACAACGCCCAGTTGCCGGATACCAATGAAGAAGTCCGGGTATTTTTGTTTTATCGTTTCAAGGCCTGACCGTAAATAACGAGCCACATACTCAACATTTTTGACTACTTCCTGGCGCTGAGAGATTTCCAGCACTTTCATGGCCACAATACAGCCCAGCTCGGAGCCCCCAAACGTGGAGATATGAGCAAATCCATCCTCTTCCATCCAGCCGCCGGCTTTTTCGCTGACGACTGTGGCACCAATTGGGTAAATGCCGCCGCTCAACCCTTTGGCGGTCACCAAAATGTCAGGTTGCACCCCATAATGCTCGATGCCCCATAATTTTCCGGTCCGCATTAGCCCTGTCTGCACTTCATCGGCTATATATAACGTTCCGTAGGCTTCACACATCTCTTTAACGGTAGCTAAATAGCCTGGCTCCGGCAGGGGGAAACCATATGTTGCCGGAATGGTTTCAATCACGACACAAGCAGCATCTTCTGTAGCAAGCTCCCTTCTCATGGCTTCTACATCATTAAAGGGAACCTGGACAAATTTGGCCGGGTCGCCTTCACTCAGAAACGGGCGTGAATAGCGTTTGTTACCGATGGAAACAGCGAGCCCCGTGTGTCCATGATAACCATTTTGAATGGAAATCACTTTTTTTCGTTTCGTGGCATATCTTGCACATTTGATGGCTACATCGATCGCTTCACCTCCTCCGCTGGAGAAAATGGAATATCTGACGCTTTTGGGCGTGCATTTGGCAAGGTCTTCGGCGAGCTGGGCACGGGCGATGGATGGAAAATGGTGATTGCCAATATCAAACTGTTCCAACGCTTCCTTTAAAGTCGCAATTATTTCCGGATTGCGGTGACCGAGATTGTATGTGCCGCCATTCAAATGGACATCCATCAATTTCTTGCCATTCATATCGTACACGTAATAACCTTTGCGTTTGCCCATGACAAAATCGATTTCATCCTGCTGCCATTGGCGTGTTTTCCCGGGATTCCACCATGCAATGGATTGTTCAAGCACTTTTTGCTTAGTATTGTTTAACATATCATCTACTCCTTACTTCTCCGTAAACTTGATGTTCAGGCGAGATCCATTATTCCTCAGGTAAAATTTGCCCCCCATCCACAATGATAGTTTGTCCTGTAATATAACCCGCTTCCTTTGAAGCAAGGAAAAGCACAGCATAGGCAATATCTTCTACGGTGCCAAGTTTCTTTAAAGGAATGGCTTCGGCCATCGCTTGCAAATAATCCTCTCCCATGCCTTCCAACCCTTCAGTCAACACGTTGCCAGGCATCACCGCATTTATCGTAATGTTATATTCGGCACATTCGAGGGCAGCTGTACGCATAAAGCCTAACTGTGCCGCTTTACTGGCAGCATAATGGGACCATCCTGCGTAACCTGTAACAGGCCCCGTAATTGACGAGGTGATTACAATGCGGCCGTACTCTGCCTGTTTTAAATAGGGAAGACACGCCTTCACCGTGATAAATGTGCCTTTCGCATTTGTATTCATGACATGGTCCCAATCCTCACCTGTCATTTGCTCTAACGATACAGAGGGGAAGATCCCCGCATTGGCACAGACAATATCAATGCTTCCAAATTTCTCATAAACCGCTTTTGCAATGGATTCCATGGATTTTTGGTCAGTGACATCCCCTTTGCAGGCATACACTTCAACCCCGTCATCTCTTAATTCCGACGCACATTCCCCGGCAACAGAAAGATGTCTGGCTACAATGGCTACATTGGCCCCATGTTTGGCAAACACACGGGAAATGCCTTTCCCAATCCCTTTACTTCCCCCAGTCACGATCACCGTTTTCCCTTGAAAAGAAGGAAACATTTCAACACCCGCCTTTCCAAAATGTGTAATTTATGGACCAGCGACAACATGTCTGCCCTCCTGTAAAGAATAATTATGTTGAACATGGTTGACTTATGTATATTTGTGTCTTCTCCATATCCTTTAATTAAACGCAAAAAAGCGCACGACAAGATCATTGTCGGCGCCTTTGCCACGTTTCATTTATTCACTTTTAAATCCGTCAAATGTTGACTACCCTCTTTTTATCTTTTATACCACCAAACGCTATAGTTGTCAATATTCAAATTATTTTGATCACACGCAGTTTCACCATGCCGCTTCGCCATTTTTGACATCTTCGTCAGGGATCTATTGCAGTTGACCCGCTCTCCTGTTAATCTCTTGCCGTCAAGGCATGTTCCACTTTGATACAGCGGTCCATAATGCAAGTGATGCCATTGGCTTGACAGATCTCATAAGCTTCTTCACTGACAAGACCCAGTTGGGCCCAAAAGACATCCGGTTTTATTTTAGCTGCTTCCCTGGCTACCTCAGGTAAAAATTCACTTCTTCTGAACACATTAACAATATCTACGTGGCCCTCAATCTCTGTTAATGAACGGACAGCCTTTACACCCAGGATTTCATCGGCATGAGGATTGACGGGGATAATTTCGTAACCAGCCTTTTGCATCGCTTCCGACACCATGTAGGATGTCTTTTCAGGATTGGTTGACAGCCCAACAACAGCGATTCGCTTGCTTCTTTTCAAGATGTCTCTTATTTCAGCACGAGTGGGGTTTTTAAAAGCCAATCTGCTCACTCCTTTGTTTTATATCATTATCTTCATTGTACTCTTTCCCACTCGGATATGGTAGTTAAGTCTACCCTATACTTTGTCATCCTCTTGCTTGGCCAATTGTTCAATCTCTTCCTGCTCCACCCCTGTAGCCTTAACCACATCTTCCAGACTCATGCCCATCTTCAGCAAGCGCTTAGCAATCTCAAGCTGGGCTTCTGTCCGGCCCCGCTGCAAACCTTGTTGCAGACCTTTTTCCATTCCCTTTTTCTCCCATGAATTCATCAGCTCCATCACTTTCACCTCCTCTTCTTCTGGCATATCGTGAATCGCTTTCATAAAGTCCACAAAGAAGGTCTCGATCAGTTGCTTAAACAAGCGGTCGTGATCGGTATATGAGCTGTTTTCTTCTCTCACATGCCATCTTTGAGGCAAATGTGCTAGCGTCGGCTGGTACTGATCAGTGTCACTCCTCGACTGAATTTTTTGATATTATAGCACAAGTTTCTCATTATATCAGACGTATGTTCGATATTTTAATAGCCTGTGGACGACTTTTTGATGTGAGTGATCCAGTCTCCTTTTCGATCATCATTGATGAACATGCTTTTTGGGGTGTCCCCAACTACTTTTTGGTACACCCCTCTACAATCTCATGATCATTTAAAGTTTAGTTTGTATCTACACAGAGCAATTCACGCGGGTAATGGTTTAACCGTTCTACTCCTGTTTCTGTCACAACCACAATATCTTCTATGCGCACCCCAAATTGATCTGTCAAATAAATACCAGGCTCAACACTAACAACCATTCCCTCTTCTAGTAGTTGATCATTATTAGCCGTAAGAAAGGGCTCCTCATGAACTTCAATTCCCAGTCCATGACCTGTCCGATGTGTAAAATAAGGGCCATATCCCGCTTTTGTAATAATCTCCCGGGCAATGCGGTCAATTTCTTGCATAGGAATGCCAGGCTTGATTGCTTGTACTGCTTCTTCCTGAGCTTGTTGCACAATCCGATATACTGTTCTCATCTCTGCAGCAGGCTCTCCGACACAAATCGTCCTGGTTATATCCGAGCAATAATAATCTTTTATTCCTCCCATATCAATCACAACCATATCTCCGCGCTGAATCACTGTATCATCTGATTGATGATGGGGAATGGCGCCATTTTTACCTGTAGCTAAAATGGGGTTAAAAGATAGTTTGTCAACACCTTTAGCTTTAAACAGGGATTTGATTTGCTCGACGACCTCTGTTTCCTTTAGTCCCGGCCTAATAAACTGAATGACTTCAGACATCACTTCATCGGCAACTTGACCTGATTTTCTGAGCAGTTCGATCTCTACCTCATCTTTTCTTAATCGCAGTTGGCCAATCAGCTGGGTGCTCTTAACAAATGAAACATCTCTTTTTAACCCCATTAGTTCAATCAAATTGCCTGAAGGCCACTGATTATCTATCGCAATTGTTCCGGTATGAGGAAGATGTTGGGCCAGGATTTCAATGGCTGGTTCGCCATCTTTCCAAAAAATCGTGTCAACTTGTGAAGGAGGTGAAACTTCCTGTTCAGACATTTCATGGACAATCATTTTCGGTTGCTCTGTTCTTGAAATGACAATCGCTTGAAGCCGTTCGTGGGAATCTAGCCATGTGCCGCTAAAATAATAAACATTGGGGGAAGAGGTCACGACCAAAGCGTCAATCTGAGTTTCTCCTAATAGTTGTTTGGCCTTCTCCAGCCTTGTCAGGAAAACATTCATGTTGATCAACTCCCTACAATAAATTTTGCTTAGATATGAAAAATGAACCTTACCCAATTCAGCTAGGGTAAGGCCACATGATAAACTTACCGCCTACCTTCTAACCAAAGCCCAAACAATTTCGCACTCTTCATCCCCATCATTATAGGCCCAATGGGCTTCTCCGGCGGGAATGAAGGTAGCCTGCCCACGAGCGACTCTCACCTCTTTTCCAGCACTCATCGTGCGTATTGAGCCTTTCAGGACCAGGGCATACTCATCCTGGTCGTGAATACTGAGTCCTTCCACCGGGACCCTCTCACCAGGCGGTATGGTCACCACGCCAAAAGTGATACGGCCCCCTGCTGTATCCTCTTCCGTAAATAGCTTTTTCATGGTCACAGGTGAAGTTTGATCAGGCGGAACGTCTTTAACTGAGATGATTTTCAATTACCTGCCCTCCACTTTTTGGCGTTCAGTGGTGATACCTTCAACTTCTAATGTTTCTGGATTAATGATCACTCCATAGTCTTCTTTTGCCTGATCAATGGTGATGAATTCATTTTTAACATCTAACACCACTTTTTCCACCGGACGCAGATAGGGATTACCGTATCCTCCGCCTGTGGCTGTCTTTAAGCGCACAACATCATTGGTATTGAGCGGATAGCGGGCATATTTTCCAAATGGGCCATCCACTTCTCCATTTGCTTTAACAATGTCAAATTCATTGCGGGAACCATCTTTTCCGCCGTTTGCTCCCCATGGCAGATATTTATGGCGTCCGAATGTGGCTGTGATGGTCTGTCCATCTGTGAGCGCACGATAGGAGCGAATCACACCGCAGCCGCCGCGAAATTCTCCAGCACCTGCACCGTCTGTGCGGAAAGCATATTCATCCACCATCACACCGTAACGGGTTTCAGCTACTTCAACCGGAACATTAAATGTTTCACCGTCACCGATACAGAATTGACCGGATTCGCCATCCTTTCCTTCTCCGGCTCCCCAGCCACCAACAGATGGCTCAACAATCAGGAATGGCTCTTGTGTATCCGGATGGATACCAGATAGTACAACACCGCAGACAGATAAGAGATGTCCTGCTGTGAGACGATGGGGCACAACTGGCGCTAAGGCCTTCCAAATCAGGTCACAACCGTATAGCATCGTTTCCCAATAAGTGGATACAGCTGCTGGACGCTCAGCAGAAAAAATCGATTTTGGTTCAGCGATCACTTTAAGTGGTCTGAACACACCGTCATTCACATCTTGGGAAGGATTAGTCACAGCCAAGAAAATGGTCCTTACCGCAGATACCAATGCAGTATAAGAACAGTTGACAGGTCCCAGCACTTGGGGGTGACTTCCGCTAAAGTCACAAATAAATTCATCATCTGTAATGGTCACCTTAACCTGAACCTTAAAAGGACCATGACCAATACCATCGTCATCAATGAAATCTACTGCTTCAAAAGTGCCTTTGGGAAGCTCAGCCAGCTGTTTTCTAGCCAGTTGTTCCCCATGATTGAGTAAGTGCTCAATAGAAGAAAGTACAACATCTTTGCCATATTTATCACACAGCTCTATAAACCGCTTTTCACCTGTGCGGAGTGCAGCTACTTGAGCCCACATATCCCCTAAAGACAGATCAGGAAAACGAACATTGGCGGCGATCATATCTACTAATGCCTGATTTAACTTGCCCTCATCATAGAGTTTGACGCATGGAAATTGTAAGCCTTCCTGAAAAATTTCGGTGGAGTCTGTTGTCCATGAACCTGGGTCCTTACCTCCCACCTCTGTCCAGTGGGCCTTATTGGCTGAGAATGCGACCAGTTCTCCCTTATAAAAGATTGGTAAAACGAGTCCAACATCAGATAAGTGAGATCCACCGCCTCCATAGGGATCATTAATAATGATCACATCCCCTGGCTTTAAATCACCATTCTCATTATATTTTTTCAATGTTTCTTTTACCATGAAAGTTAACATGCCAATAAATCCAGTCACACCGTTGCCCTGTGTCAGCAGCTGTCCTTTTGAATCCAATAAGCCGCTGGCAAAGTCCAAAACTTCATAAATAATAGGGCTCATGGATGTTCTGGCCAATGTATGAAACATTTCGTCACCGATGGCTGAGAGAGAATCTTTAACAATATCCAGTGTGAAAGGATCAACCTTTACATTTTGTACCTTGGTCATCTCGTTTACACCCCCGTCTTAATGATCAAATTACCGTAGACATCAACAGTCAGAGTTTGGCCCGGATACAGTACCGTTGAAGCAGAAGCTTCTTCCACAATGGCAGGCCCCTCAATGGTGACTTCCGCGGAAAGGTGTTCACGTGCATACACATTTGTATCAATCCAGCCATGCTCTTCAAACAGCACAGGCCGCACTTCTTTTAATGCAGCATCAGGTGAACCACCGACATTTTCTAATCTAGCCAGTTCAGGTTTCTTGACTTTGCCAAAAGCGGTTAAGTGTAAATTCACAATTTCAGTTGGTGCACCATCCAGTTTGAATGTATAGTTTTGTTCATGGAGTTGATGAAAACGCTGAATCACTTCGCTAATCGCATTTTCATCCAAAGCCCCGTTTGGCACCGGTACTTTCACCGTATGTTCTTGTCCCAAATAGCGCATATCAACAAAGCGTGAGAAAACCACTTTATTAGCTTCAATGCCCTCAGTGGCATATTGTTCGACAGCTTGATTTTCCAACGCTGAAAACTCATCATTTAACTCCTTAAGATTTATGTCATTTAAGCGGCGGATATAGGTCTTAATATAGTCATGACGCAGGTCGGTCATTAACATGCCCCATGCAGAGAATACTGAAGCAGCTACAGGTACAATAACTGTTTTAACACCCAATTCTTTGGCCAGAATGGCTGCATGCATTGGCCCGCCGCCCCCGAAAGCAACCAGTGCAAATTCACGGGGATCATAACCTTTTCTTACAGAGATTAACTTAAGGGCGTTAAGCATATTGGAGTTTGCAATACGGATAATCCCCAATGCCGCTTCTTCAACAGAGATGCCAAAATGTTGTGCCACTTGTTCATCAATGGCTCTTTTGACTGCATCCAGATTCACTTCATTGTCAAAGTTCTTGGCAGAAAGGCGACCTGTGATCAGGTTAGCGTCTGTTGTCGTGGGTTTGGTTCCTCCTCTGCCATAGGCGACCGGTCCTGGCAACGCTCCTGACGATTGAGGGCCTACTTTAAGCGATCCGGCATCATCAATCCAAGCGATGGAACCGCCACCATTCCCTATTTCAACAATGTCTACCACTGGAACCTTGATGGGATAACCTGCCGTACGATCAGTCTTTTCAATCTTATAATCGGTTGTAACCTTGACTTCTCCACCATCGATCAGGGAACATTTTGCTGTCGTTCCGCCTATATCAAAAGCAATAATATTTTTCTCCCCGATCATTTGTCCTAAGATAGCCGCACCAAATATACCGGCTACCGGCCCTGATTCAACCATGTTAATCGGCGTTTGTTTAGATTGTTCAAAGGTTGTTGTACCGGCATTTGACTGCATAATATATTTATTGCCTGCCGTTTTTCGTTCAGCAAGTTTAGATTCAAGGCGGTCAATATAAGAGGAGGCAATAGGCTTGACATATGAATTTAATACCGTTGTGCTGGTACGTTCATACTCTCTCCACTCTTTTGTCACTTCATGGGAAGCGGTTACCGCTACTTCCGGCCACAGCTCCTTGATGATCTCTACCGTTTGCTGTTCATGATCCGGATTGGCATAGGAATGCAAATATGAAACAGCAATCGCTTCTACCTCTTCCTTTTTGAAATAGTCAATAATGTCTTTCACTTGCCCTCTATTTAACGGAACCAATACTTCTCCTTTATAATTGAGTCTCTCCTCCACTTCTTGACGAAGATACCTTGGCACAAACGGCTTGGGTTTTTCATAACGCACGTTGAACAAGTCAGGACGATTCCCGCGTCCTATTTCAAGCACATCCCGAAATCCTTTAGTGGTGATTAACCCTGTCTTCACACCCTTGCGCTCAGTCAAAGCGTTAATAATCACCGTTGTCCCGTGTATAAAGGTCTCAATTTCATGGGGAGGTATTTGACTTTTTTCAATCACATCAAGTACACCTTGTTCAAAATTGGGCGGTGTCGTATGACTTTTGGCAACACCCACTTTGCCACTTTCATCGACGTACACAAGGTCTGTAAAGGTACCACCAATATCGGTTGCTACTCGCATAATGAACCACCTTTCCAACTAGAAATAGATTTATTTACCGATCAACTTTAGAAAATGACCGGTGTCAACACACAGAGCATGCTTGAAGACTGATTTACAGGATTGAGCACAAAATGAGGTAAGTTTGAAGGAAAATGAATGGATTCACCAGCTTTGACGATGTATTCCTTACCATCAATATTAAAAATGACAACACCATCAAGTACGAAGTAAAATTCCTCACCTGGATGGCTAAACACATTATCCTGTTTTTGCCCAGGGGACAGCGTCACAAGTAAAGGTTCAAGCTGTCTTCCACTAAATTCTCCAGCCAGTCTAATATACTCCGAGCTGGAGCCTTCAATTCTGAATGCCTTTTGTTCTTCAGCAGCTACTTTAAAGTTGGCATTAGTGAAACTTTCAAAAAAATGTGTAATGGGAACATTAAAGGCATCTGCAATTTTTTTGAGAGAGGTAATGGCTAATGATGTGCTGCCCCGCTCAACTTGCGAAAGAAAACTGACCGATAAGCCTGTTTTTTCACTCAACTCCTTAAGTGTTAGATCATGCTGTAATCTTAAACTTCTTACTTTCTCGTGGATTTCTTGCATAACCTTTCTCCTTACATTTGGTTTGTAGCTTAATCAAACGTTTGTTAAAATGCTCTCTTTGTGCTATTTCCACTGCTACTCATCCACTCTTCAGGAGTGAATTGATCCGGAGCTGCGCTAGCTTTAATTTTCATGCAAATGTAATAAACGATTCCAGCTGTCAGTAATGATTGAACTGCCGGCAAGCCAAAGGATTGAACATATTGGGTAAAATAACCAACCATCGTTCCAGCAATCACAGCTATAGTTGCCATGAAGTTCCAACCATTAATATCAGACCATTTTTGTTTTCTGATAAAAAAGAAATCTATGAACATCACCCCTGCAATAGCAGGATAGATTAAAGCTGTCATATATAAAAAGTCCATAAAATAATCCAAAATACCTGCTAAGGCAACCACTATTGCAATTAATGTTCCTACAAAAGTTAATAGTGCACGCCCCCTTCCAGAGTTAACATTTAACATACTCGACAGTGCTAATCCCATACTATAATTATTGACTAATTGACTAGTCCATGTTGCAAACCATAAGATTAGAAAACCCCAAACCGGGAATCCCAGATTGAGCATAACCTCAACTATATCAGCACTACCAACACCTACAGACATGATCGCACCTACATAAAACAGCGGAAAACCTACAGCTATTATTCCTAATGGGATCAAGATATTATCCTTTAATTTTGGTTTTGCATACCTGGTGTAGTCAGAAGCTATTACCCATTGGGAAACATTAACTCCAACAATTAAACTCACAGCAGCTAAAAATGTCATGGAAGGTTCGGGTGACCAGTTCCGTATAGTTTCCCAGCCAGTGTTGGTCAATGCATAAAATATGCCTGCTCCAATGAGCAATAAACCTGCGGGAACAGCAATATAATCAGTCCACTTCATAGATGCATAGCCAATAATTGATGGAATTGCAAACAATAACCCCACGACAATTGTAACAACAGCCCAAGAGAACCATTGATTATGATAATCAATACCTAGCATGGCCGAAATTGCATTGCCGGCAACAGCAGTTTGAACAGCCCACCATCCCAAAGAAACGATAAAAATTGTTAATCCAACGATAAACCGTGCCTGTAATGCTCCAAAACTAGTACGGGCTATTACGGATGATGAACGTCCTGTTTTAGCTCCTATATAACCTTGAGCAGTATTTCCAGCCCATTGAATAACAAACATCGCGACAAGCAGTACCCAAAATATTGTCGATATTCCAAAACTTCCAGCTAAAATTGCACCTGTCATTAGTACTGGGATAGTAAATTCCAAACCTCCAAAAATAACTGCAGGTGTCAGCCAGTGCTGACGATCTGATGCAGGTACGGCTGATAAAGCTGCATCTTTGGCCATCGTCTCCTGAAAAGCACTTTTTTCTTCCATATTTCAACCTCCTCACAAAACCATTTTAACAATTTTTATAATTCTAATTATAATGCAGTACTACTTAAATTATTTTTATAATATCATATTTTTTCACTAATACAATATGTTTGTTTGATTTTTTGTAAATATTTTAACTCAACTTTCGCAGAGAAAAACTTAAGAGTGGATATCAGCTGCAGCATCATATGCCGACTTGTACGTATATTATCCTAACTGAAAAAACCGCTGGCGAACTTCACCAACGGTTTAACCTTTAACAGCCCCTTCCATAATCCCTTTAATAAACTGTTTCTGCAGCAAGAGGAACAACACAACCACCGGAATAATCGTTAACAAGTTGGCCGCCAAAATTTGTGACCAGGGCAAGGCCACATTTTCCGAGGCCAATAATCCTAACCGCAGGGGCAACGTATACTTGGACTCACTTTGCAGCAACACCAGGGGCATGGTAAAGGAATTCCAGTTGTTAACAAACTCAATCAAAACCAGCGTCACCAAAGCAGGTTTAACCAGAGGGACAATAATTTGCAGGAAAATGCGAACATCACCACAGCCGTCCATCCGGGCCGCTTCAATCAATTCATCGGGTACATCATCCATATATTGTTTCATAAAGAAAATACCGAACACCGTCACACCAAACGGCAGAATCAAGCTGATCAGGGTGTCGTACATGCCCATTTTGGTAATGATGAAATACAGCGGCAACAAAAGTGCCGTGGGTGGAACCGTCATGGTGCCCACCAGCACCAGCAGGATCATGTTGCGCCCAATGATTCGCTTCTTGGACAAGGCATAAGCGGCCATCGTCGAGAAAATCACAATCAATATAGTGGTGGAGGTAGACACAATAATCGAATTCATAAAGGTCTGGGTGAAGTTTAAGCGGGACCATACCTCGACGAAGTTCGACCAGTGAAAATTCTCTGGCCAAAACGTAGGTGGAAAACGGGTAATTTCCGCATCACTTTTCACACTGGATACAAACAGCCAATACAGGGGGACAAGGAAGATCAAACTGACGAACCATAGAAACAGGACCAAGCCGTACTGACGCAGCTTGTTAATCACCACAGCCCACACCTCCTTAACCTAAGCGTTTATCAACGGCCCGTTTTTGCAACACCGTAATGATGATGACAACCACAAACAGGACATAAGACATAGCCGATGCCGGACCCATGCGGAAGTAGACAAAAGCTTCATTGAAAATCAGAAAAGGCACTGTCGTGGTTGAATCTCCCGGACCGCCGCCTGTCATAACATACACTTCCTGAAAGACATTAAGGGTGTCAATCATCAGTAAAACACTGACTACCAGGGTTATACGCCCCAGCAAAGGCCAGGTGATATACCAAAAGCGCTGGAAGGCATTGGCTCCGTCAATCTTGGCCGACTCATACAAGCTGTGAGAAATGTTTTGCAAACCGGCCAAATAGATGAGCATAAAGTAGCCCACCTTTTTCCAGGCACTCATAATGGCAATCACCGGCATGGCCAATAGGGAGTGCGCCAGCCAATTGGGACCGGTCAGGTCAAACTTCAAGAGCACCGCATTGATTAATCCCCTGTCTCCATTAAACAGGAACAGGAAGATTAAGCTGGCACTGACCACCGAAATAATATAGGGGATGAAAATCACCGTGCGAAAAAAATTAACCCCTTTCAGCTTCTGGTTTAAAAGCACAGCCAACAGGGCAGCACTGACCAAGGTGAGAGGAATATAAATAGTGCCGAAATAAAGGGTGTTTACCATCGCTTTAATAAACAAGGGGTTGTGGAAAATTTCTATGTACTGGTTCAGGCCTACAAACTGCCCCGGCATTTCAAACAATCCTGTATTACGCATTTCCATGGGACGCACTTCCCTGAAGCTGACCAGAAACGTCCAAATAATGGGGTAAAAAACAAACATTAGCAAAATCACTGCAGCCGGCAAAAAGAACAGATAGCCCTTGGTCTGCTCTTTCCAAAAAGACTTGCGCCTATTCTTCTGCAGCTGGGCCAGTCCTGCTTTTTTATTAGCCGCGTGATTCACATCAGCCATCCTGTTTCCCTCCTTTGAGCGGGAAGAGCACCCACCCATAGCGGGACAGGTGCTCCCCAGATTATTATTGAGAGGTGATCCGTTAGCGTCCTAAGATACGGTTTCCTTCCTGTTCAAGGGTTTCCAAAACCTCATCAACGCTCTTCTCCCCAATAACCAGCTGGTTGAGCAAACTGCGGTAGACCTCTTCTTCCACCTGCAGCCAGGACTCTACAGGCGTGGAGATGCTGGGATATTGCAAGCCTTCTATAAAGACCAGGAACTCAGGATGCTCCTGGAAGTAATCCATATCAGCCAAGTCTTTACGCATCGGCACGCGGAACGGATAATACTCTCCATCTTCACCCTTTTCACCCAGCATGATCATCTCCTGTGCTTCTTTAGAGACCAGGAAGCGAATCAACGCCAGCGCCGCTTCTTGCTTCACTTCATCGATACCCTCTGGAATAGAGAGCATATGCGGACCTATATCAGCAGCCCGTCCAGCCGGCCCTGCTGGCACCAGCGCTGTGCCCACTTCAAAGGGATGGCCCGCCTGCCAGATGTCTGTTACACCCCAGGGACCCTGGAACTGCATAGCCACCACCTGATTGCGGAAGTCAGCCATGACATCGCCCCCGTTTTTGTTGGGCGTGTCTGGAGGAGCGACTTCATCTGCCAGCTTTTTATAAAAAGCCAACGCCTCCCGTCCTTCCGGTGAATTAAGCGCTACCTCATAGCCATTGTCTGTTTCACGCACCAGTTCGGCACCTGCTTGATGGACAAACATGTTCACCATCCAGGTGATGTCATGATGCTGCTGTCCAACCAGGCCCAGTCCGTATTGGTCAATGCGGCCATCTCCATTAGTATCACGGGTTAACTGTTTGGCAATCTCATACAATTCATCCCAGGTATCCGGCGGGCCATCAATCCCTGCTTCTTCAAACAGTGTTTTGTTATAGACTAACTGAATGGTATGGCCCAACCAAGGGAAACCATACAGCCGGCCGTCAACAGAGCCTAGCTCCAGCAACGTCTCGTAGTAGTTGTCCTGCTCATCCGCCATGGCCTCTGTTAAATCTACAAAGGCCCCTTCCGTTCCAAGGCTTCTTACTGTGCGGTAAGGGATTTGCAATACTTCCGGTGCATCCCCGCTCAAAATCTGAGTTAACAGCCGCTGATTGTCATCTGTGCTGCTTAACAGTTCGACCTTAATATGTTCATGTTCCTTCTCAAATTCGTCGATGATACGTTGAATCGCCTCTCCACGTCCAGAATCAGTGGCCCACACAATCTGCATGCGCAAATGGACCTCTTCCATGGTTTGACCTGGGTCACCAGCATCATTGTCAGCAGCCGTTGTGTCATCGCTTTGACCGCAACCGGCCACAGCCAAGAGTGTCACCAAGGAAATAACCAACCACAACCAGTTTCTCTTCCTCACTGTACATCCCCCTTATCATATGTAGATGATGAACCAAAGTATATATTGGCCCTTTTTGCCAACGTTAGCAAAAAGGGGTAAGCCCTTATCCAAAGATGTGTTAGCGTATAAACTGGTGAAGCTCACAGGTAAAGCGCCAGCTCACTTTCTGACATCTTCATCGACACAGTGAGCTCAGACAGATTGGCGCTCCACAATGGTTGGGGTTAAAATAATGCGTTTCACTGAGCCGCTCCCCTGTTCCATCTGTTCTACCAAAATGTCCCAAGCGGACTGGCTAAAGGCTTGTTTGGGCTGGTCAATGGTGGTCAATGGCGGATACAGGTATTCACTCAGGCGCACATTATCTATCCCCAAGACGGCAATATCGTGAGGAATAGAAAGCCCTTTTTCCTGAATGGCCCGGTACACACCTAGTCCTCGCTCATCACCAGAGATGAAGATGGCATCCAGCTCTTTGACCTGTTCTATCAGCTTCAGCGTTTGACGGTAGGCACTCCCCATATCGGTTATGCCAAAGTAAACGGTGTCACAGGACAGACCCTTCTCCCGGGTAAACTTGGTAAACCCTGCGGCCCGCTCCTGGTTGACGATAAAGTTGGCATCCCCTAACAACAATGCCGGACAGCGGCGCCCCCGCTCATACAGATACTGAGCCCCCAAGTAACCGGCATACTCATTGTCCAGATCCACGTAAGGGGTGTCGTAGTTGCTTTTATCCTTACCCAGGATGACAAAGGGGATTTTGTGCTCCTTCAAATAGGTGATACGCTGATCACCTTGTTTGGTATCAAACATGATGGCCCCGTCAAACAAGCCGTTTTTCAGAAAGTAAAACCCGTCGTTCTCATCTTCTGCAAAACTGTCTGCGGAGGAAGAAGAGATCATCATCCTGTAGCCTTTGGCCCGGGTCAGACGGTGCAATTCTTGGATAATTTCATTGTGAAAAGCCCCCCAGTATAATCCCTGGTGGCGATCCACAAAGACGACAATCATATTGGTTTTCTTTTCCCTTAAGCTGCGGGCAATAGGATTAACCACATAGCCCAGCTGTTCAATCACTTCCTGTACCTTCCGCCGGGTCTCTTCCTTCACATGGGGATCATTATTGATCACCCTGGAGACGGTACGCACCGATGTACCGGAAGCGCGTGCCACATCCTTGATGGTGATCTTATTCATGCTGCCCCTCCACTCCCGTTTTTGCCAACGATAGCATTTTTCTCACAACTTCATGTTACCGTTTTCAAGCTCTGTTGTCAACAGAAAAATGTGCATCCATGATATGTGCCAACAAACCTTGTAAAGACTCATAAGAAAAATGCAGTTTAGCAATCTCAAAATTGGTGTTGACCATCTTTTCCCGCCTCTTACCGTCCAGCAAAAGCTCAATGGCTCGGGCTGCAGCCTGCTGAATGCGCACAGGCGCCACTTCAACCAATCCGTCCCTGTTGACCGTATGTTGATCCCCCAGGGAGATAAAGGAGAAGGGCTTGGATTTAATGTCTGTCACAAAAACAGGATATTCATAGATGACCAGTGGCTTCTTGGCAAATACCCCTTCTAAAAGCTGATTGCCCCATCCCTCCATGATACTGGGATAGGTGATCAGGTCTGCGGCTACATAGGCATCCCACAGAGAGTATATCTTTTCCTCCTCTGTTTGGCGGCGGGCAAAATCAATATGTTGATTGACAAAGCGCAAATCAACCCCCAGTTTGTCTGCTTTATTCCGCAAGGCTTGGATATAACCTGCCTCAGCCTCATGCAAACCAGCCAACACATAAACCAGCTTGTTGCCGGTTCCAAACTGCCGGCCATCATAAAGGGGGGCACTCTGCAAACGCTCCAGATAGTGAACTTGCTGCATTTCAGCTACCACATCAATCCCCAGTTCAATCGCTTTCCGCTCGGTGACACGGGTCGCTTGCAAAATGAGGATATCATTTTCATCGATGCCTAAACGCTGGCGGAAATCAGCATTATATTCATCTTGTGCCCAGGAGGGCTTACTGAAGTCAAACACATTGGGAACCACTGTGGCGGCAATCCCTTTACGCTGCCACAACTCCCGGCGGGCAATTTCATTGATCACCACATGGGTGACGTTTGGTTCGGCCGGTGGAAAATATTCCTCCAGACACTGGGTGACAAACGGACAAGTGGGCCGGGCATAACGTTCTCGCTCCCAGTAAAAATCATGATGATGGGCCACAAAAGATACCTTTTTCTGCCGGGCCACACGGGCAAAGGCAATACCAGCGGCCAGATGCCAGCCCAGAGACCAAATGTTGTTGGGCATGATCACTTCAATCTTTTCCTGTTCAATAAAATCCAGCAGCTTCTCTTCAATCCGCAGAGCAAAAGCTAAAATCTCTTGATTAAGCTCCTCTTCACAGGTATAGTCGCTCAGCTCATCATAAGCGTTGCGAACAATCTTATTGTTCAAGGGGTGCTGGTAGTGCAGTTCATCGATCAGGTATGCACTGGAATCCCCTTTACTGCCGGCCAGAAAGATGACTTCATGGCCCAGTTCCTCCAGCACCTTCTTCCATTTTTCCATCTCCAGTGATACACCGTCAGTTTCTCCCACCCGAAAGTGGGCGATGGCAATCTTCATGTTGACCCCTCTCTCTGCTGTCAGTTATCAAGCTTGTTTTGCCATCGTTGGCAAAACGTGCTTTTAAAAAAAGCTATGATTCCCTTTCATCTCGCTTTGCTTGCAACCACATCACCTGGTATGGAGCCAGGGTGAGCCCTTGTTGGACTTGTTCCAGCGTCACATCGCTCAGCAGGTCTGTATACCCTTGCACACCACCGTCCAGCTGGTGAGCACATGAGGCCAAACTCAGTTGCACTTCCTGCCCAGATACGTTAATCAAGGCTACAATCGTCTCTTTCCCATCCACACTGGTGCGCTTGACGGCAAAGATGCGTGGATCCACATCCAGCACCTGTTGAGCAGCATTGGGATGGAAGGCTTTGTGTTGCTTACGTGTTTCAATCAGCCGTGTTAAGGCTTGAAACACCTGATAGCGTAATGTAGCAGGATCTTGCAGTGCCTCCTTCACGTTTCTGTACGACAGCTTTTCCCGGTTAATGCTGCGGTACTGCCCCGTTCGCTTCACCCCTTCATGATCATTAACCGACCCTAACAGACTGTGAATGTAAATGGCCGGTACCCCCATCAAGGAGAGCAATATACCATGAGCTGCCACAAAGCGCTTTACTTTTAACACAACGGGCTCATCCGGATGTGATAAGGCCTCTAAATAATTGATATTCAGCTCATACGGACTTTGTGTCCCATCCCCGTTGTCTTTGTAGGACACATACCCGCCATGGGCTTTCACTTTGTCCAGCATCATGTTAATCTCGCTTTCGCTTAAGATGCCTGTAGCCGGACGTACCCCAATCCCATCGTGAGAGGCCAGGAAGTTAAAGAAGGCCGTTTGCTCCGAAGTCGGCGCAAGACTCTTCATCCAGCGGGACAACACCTCGGCATTTTCTGTATAGAAGGCGTGTAAGACTAAGGGCGGTAAGGGAAACTGATACACCATATGGGCTTCATTGTACCCGTTACCGAAATAAGAGATGTTCTCCTTGTGAGGCACGTTGGTCTCGGTAATGATGATCGTTTCCGGTGCCACTTCATCCAGGATATCCCGGAACAACTGGATCAGCTGATGGGTCTGTTCCAAATGGATGCAGGTGGTCCCCAACTCCTTCCACATGAAGCCGATGGCATCAAGACGGAGCAGTTTGGCTCCCTTCTGCACATAGAAGAGCAGTACATCAATAATGGCCAGTAAAACGGCTTCATTTTTGTAGTTGAGATCAACCTGATCGGCGCTGAACGTGGTCCAGACATACTGCTCACCGTGGGCCGTTTCCACCTTGGTTAGCAACGGCAAAGCCCTTGGACGAGTCACTGTGCTGTAATCAGCTGTGGGATCTGCTTCAATGAAGTAGTCCTGATACTTTGGTTCTCCTGCCAGATACCCTTTGAACCACTCGCTTTCGGCCGAAATATGATTAATGACCGCATCGAACATCAGCTTGTAATCCCTGGACAGCTGACCGATATCCTCCCAGGTCCCTAACACCGGGTTCACCTGGTAGTAGTCGATCACGGAGAATCCGTCGTCTGATGAATACGGGTAAAAGGGTAAAATATGTACCGCCGTGATCGTCTCATGGACCTGTTCATGAAGAAACTTGTGCAAAGTCGCCAGAGGCCGCTCTCCCTCTTCCTGTAGACTGTCCCCGTAGGTGATCAAAACCACGTCTTGCTCATTGACCCAGGTTGACTCCTTCCCTTGCTGAATCGTTTGCTTGGCGGCTTCCAATTTAGGCAGCAGCTTATTTAAGATCAGCTCTGCCTTCTCTCTACCGTAGACAAACGTCAACTTGTCGCACATGGCCTGTATTCGGTTTTGGACAATAATGACAATTCCCTCCCTGATTAAGATAAAAATATCTCTATTATCATACCGCAACTAATCAAGCGCTTTCAATAGAAAAATAGAGAGCGATGACAACTTTGCTTATCAGGCAAACATTCAAATAGACAAAACCATAACCATTTAAATTTAATGCAAGCCCAAGAGACTCTCCATCATCATATTCCATTTTAAATCCCATATTTCGCGCGGCTTCAGATACAAAAAATCTTTTTTAGCAGGAATTTCTTCTTGAATAACCAAGTTCTTGTGAGCGTCAAGTACAATTGAACAATTTTCTCTAAATAATTTTGAGCACCTAGTCATTTCCAAATATGGTTTTCCTGTTTTTTAAACGATAACTGTCACCGGTTAGATGAATCACCTCGCTTTTATGGAGTAGCCGATCCAGAATGGCTGTGGTGATGGCCGGATCACCCAATAACTCTCCCCAATCTTCCGGCCCTTTGTTGGAGGTGATGATCACAGATGATTGGCCATAGAGTTTGTTGATGAGTTGAAAGAAAAGATTGGCTTCATGCCGGTTGATGGCCATAAACATCAAATCATCGATGATGACAAGATCTGACTGAGTAATTCTTTTCAATTTGGTTTGGGCGCTTCTTGTTACTTCTTGGGTACGCAGCAACTCGATTAAATGATCCATGGTCACAAAGCTGACTTTGTATCCTTGCTGAATCGCTTCTACTCCTAAGCCAATGGCCAGGTGAGTTTTACCCACCCCTGGCGGGCCCAATAAGATGAGGTTATAAACCTGTTCAATCCATAAGAGTTCACGCAACTGTTGAAATTGCTGCCGGCTTAGGGCAGGCTGGGCGCTAATGTCGAACTCATCAAGGGATTGGTGGACAGGAAAGCCGGCCCACTTGAGTCGTTTAGCCAATTGTTTTTCTTCCCGCTTGCGTATTTCGTATCCCAACAGTTTCGTCAGAAACTGTTGATAACTGAATCCATTTGTTTCGGCTTCCATCAGTTGTTCCTCAATCACTTCGGCGATGGAGGCCAGTTTGAGTGTTTTCAAGCTGTGTTTCAGTTGCACTAAGCATTCTGACATAGGCTCTCTCCCTCCAGGATACGAATGTAAACTTGAGGATCTCGAATTTCTGCTTTCACTTCCGAGTGTGATTGATGTCCGAGCATGATGGGTTTGATCTCAGGTTGATGTTCATGCTGGTGTGCTTGTTGTCTCTGTGCTTGTTGCATAAAATGTTGCACTGCATCGCTGAAGGCTGCTGCACTGTACAGTTGGTATGTCAGACAGTAGGCTAAAGCTTGTCCAATCACTTCAGATTGATGGTTGGCTTTGTTCATGACTTCCTGTATCTTTTGCAATTGATCTCTCATATAACGCTGCTTCCGCTGATAGATTTCTTTCAAAAAGAGGGTGGCTTGATCCGGTTCTGGAAAACGCCCGGCCACTTGTTGCATCAACACTTGAATCCCTTTGCTGCGGTCCCTTTTATGATTCGTATTTTGAATCAACTTGCCTTTTTCGTGGCAAATCGCGTGTTGGGCAAGTACCTTGCCTGTTTCCCAGTCGTAGATGGTCAGGGTATCGTTTTGAATCTTTAGTCCAACGCTTTTACCCTTGTCATCATAGGTCCCTAGAGGGACCGAGTAGCGGTTCCCGGCATAAAGAATGGTATTGTCTTTTCGGACAACTCTTGTTATACTGGCCTTAGCTTGATTGATGTGGTATTTTTCTTGGACCGGGCGAAGGTAAAGGCGTTCCTGTTGGAACACTTCGGCCGGTATTTTTTTGGTTGTCTGATGCACTTTGCCATTGCCTGTTCGCTAAAGCCAGGCCAGACAGTCTTCACTCCATTGGGCCAGATTGTAATAGGTCCGGTGACGGGCAAAGTTCTTTTTCACATAGCCAACAACGTTTTCCA